>JAHDBE010000058.1 GCA_020630555.1 Saprospiraceae bacterium | reverse complement strand
CAGCTTCTGCAAGCGGGGATCTAGGGTCTTTAAGGAACCTTATAATCTTCCCGATGTTTCTCCAGGACAGGGTCTTTAGAAACCACAGTGGGTGCTTCTTTTTTGGCGCAAGCCAATAGAAAAACAAATACAGAGAAAGTTAGAATTCTATTTTTCATTGACAATAACGATTTTGTTGTGCCTAGTGACCAATCTTGTGATTTTACTTATCCCATATTTTTTAAGATCTAATACTTCTACCCATGGACGATTATTCGAGGGATCGTATCTGTATAATAAACTACCATTGCCCATCAAATAGGATCCGTCTTTATGAAGAGCAAAATCTTCCACCTTTGATAAGGTTTGAGTTACGGTTTCGATTTTTTCGGGAGTCTCAGGATGGTATTTTTTAATAAACCAAAACTCATCATTCATTTTGTGGATAAAATGAACCCATCCCTCGTTATCAGTAACCAAGGTTCGACCAATGTCCTCAATGACTTTTGTTGATTCAATATCTCCAATATTTTGAATGCTTAAATGAATCGGCGGTCCTAGTTCAAACATAGCCAATTGACTTTCATTTGTCCATGTATAATATCCGACCTTATTTTGGCTGGGCAGAACATTGTATCCTGTGTTTTTTCTGTTATAAGGATAAGCCCAGACATTTTGGTTGTTTAAACTGTCTACTCGAATACACGAAAAAAATGCACGATCCGGGGTCCATTTAGGTGAGTATTCTGATTCCGGAGTTTTCGTAATTCGAGACATCTCATTCCTAAGTAGATTAAGTTCAACGATCTCGGTATTATCACTTGCATAATAATCCGTGACCAACCAAAGTCTATCGTTATCAATAAAGTATGGTTGATTATTATATCCGTCCGGATTAAAATGAGTGAGGAGTTTACAATTTCTAATCGTAAAGTTATCTTCTACTTGCGTATAGCTAAGCATATAAATCTCTGTATTAGGTAGTTGTCCAAAAACAGTTACCGTTAAAAACCAACAGATACATCCGGTGTAAAAAGTTTTCATAGCTTTTCCTTTGCTTCTTGCTATTAAGGAGCTGTAAAAATACGTATCGAAGGGGATATCGCCTAGATTGGAGCATTTGGCTTACGCCAATGTTTAAATTCTTTCATTCAAGTAAAATGCTTTTAAATTAGAGTCTAAACAAGCGGCTATGTCTAATTCTGAAATAATTACCAGCTTTTATGATGCCTTCGCAAGGGGCGACTATAAAAAAATGTCATCGTATTACCACGATGATTTGATTTTTGAGGATCCCGCATTTGGTAAATTAAATAAAGAAAAAGCGTCGCTTATGTGGCAAATGTTATTGTCCCGAAAAGGATCTTCTCCGAAAATTAATTATTCCGATGTAGTAGCCAATGATTCAAGTGGTCAAGTTAAATGGGTCGCAAAATATTTATACGGTCCTAAAAAGCGTCTGGTCATAAATCATATTAAAGCCAGTTTTAAATTTGAAAATGGACTCATAATTAAACATACAGACGAGTTTAACCTGCATCGATGGTCGGGTCAAGCATTAGGACCAGTTGGATACATGTTAGGCTGGACTTCATTTATGAAAAACAAAATTCAGAAAATGGCGAATCATCGTTTAGAGGATTACATTAAAAAGCAATCCTCTAAATCGTAACCAGAAATATTTTATTTAGGATCTGCGGATCTAAATATTCGACTAAAGTTTATTCCATTAAAAATGCTCCCATTTTTAGTGGAGAACCATATGAAAAGTGGCTTTCCGACAATGTGGTCATGTGGCACAAACCCCCAGGCTCTAGAGTCCTCAGAATTATGTCTATTGTCACCCATTGCCCAATAGTAATCTTGTTTGAACGTATACTCTGTTGAGACTTTGCCATTAATTATAAATTGCCCATTCTTTTCTTCATACTCGTTATTCTCATACACGTTTATAATACGTCTATACAGTGCAATATTCGAAGCATTTAAATCAACAGTCGCTCCTTTTTTAGGTATCCAAATAGGGCCATAATTATCTATCGACCAACCTGGAAAATGCTTGGGATCATGTGGGAATAAGCGATTAGCATCACTCTCTTGCTTATAAATTTGTAATTGGACACCGGCATCCTCTAATTTTTGTTTTTGACTTTCGTCAAGGTGGTAGCCAACAATCTGACCTCTATATCGTTCTGTATCCATTTCGTCAATGCCCCATTTTTCAAGTTTACTTTCAGGGATGTTCATCGTTGGAGGTACTTGATAGAAAAATTGCATGTGCTCAGGATTGTCAACCTTAGAACCATTTAGAAAGATCTGTCTATTTCTTATGTGTAAAGAATCACCAGGACCCGCAACACATCGTTTTATGTAGTGATCTTTCTTGTCAAGTGGTCGAACTCTAAAATCTTTCTTATTGACTTTTTTCTTTAGTTCAGAATCTTGAGCTAACATTTGGGGGTTTCTTTTTGCTTGATTGACGGTATAGGATCGTCGACTCGTAATATAAACACTATCTCCCACGGGCCAATTAAATACAATAAGATCATCTGCTTCTATTGTTTCTAAAGCCTTGAGTCGATGATAGGGTAAACTTGGTTTACTCCGGTAACTTTCTATTCCTAGGAAGGGTATTACATTATGTAGTAACGGCACCATAACCGCTGTCATAGGTGTACGGATACCATAATGCGCCTTTGATACAAAAAGAAAATCACCCACAAGAAGAGAGCCTTCCATAGAAGGGGTAGGAATCACGTATGCTTCAATTAAAAACATTCGGATAAATGCTGCAGCAAAAACAGCAAAGAATATTGATTCTATCCATTCCCGAAAGCTCGACTTTCTGTATGGATTTTGTCGATTAAGTTTTCCTAATTCACGTTTATCATTAGCCTCAATAGCATCTTGAATTTTTCGTGCGTATTCTGCTTCAAGTTTAAGTGTTGGTCCGAGGTAGCTTTCCTTCTCATTAAACGCCAATTTAGAAAACATGGCTGGCGCATAAGCTACTGCGGCTGCACTGTGTTTAAGTTCGAGCTTGTTGAAAGATCTCACCATATCCACACACATCCCAGCAAAAATGAAAAAATTCACAATGGGAATTAATAAAAGAGCCGCCCACCATCTTGGTCGACCTATAATATCACACCACTCGATGAAATTTAGTCCAGGGACAAGGCCTTTCCATGCGGCAACATTCGCTTTAGGAAACAAAAAATAAAGAGATATGCTCAATAAGACATATGAGACTAACAAAAAGATTAGAATGGTCATGATTTAAAATTTAACCCGCACAAATATAACAATACAGGTCTGTTATCATTTTCTTAAAGTCGATCTTAGTTCTTCTTCATCGACTAAACAAGCGTGAAAATATACGAACGGTCACTATCGGCGTCCGCCACCTCTAAGGAAAGGGGGAGGAGGTCCTTTCTGATCTTCTTGAAAAGCATTAATCCTATAAGTAGCTGTTAACATGACAAACCGACCAAGAGCGTTCGTGACTCTTTCTTGTATATAATCGGCATTAGCCGTTAGATCAATACCTTTATTCTGATTTAGAATATCGTAAATGCTCAATTTTATGGTCAATTCTTTTTTACTCATAAAACTTTTAGAGACCGAAGCACGCCAAATCTGAACATTTTGATCTTCATCGACTTGTTCTCGTAAAAATCGCGTCCATGAATAATCCGAATCTATAACCCAATCATTGGGCAGGTAGAATATTAAAGTGCCAAACCAGTCTTGCTGTTGGAAGTCCTGATTATTTCTCTCAGAAACCGAAAAGCGAGTAGAAGTAAATGTATGATTTAACCCGATGGACAAATCGTAATATTCTTTGTTTTTATTTTCTAATTGAAATCCTAAGGTACCCGAATATCGATCTTGATCATTAGCAATTGCCTGTATTCGATCACTAATAAACACTTGTGCTCGATTATAACTTAGCCTGCTCGATAAGCGCAACTTAGCGCCTATGGAGTTAAGAGGGCGGCTATAATAAGTCGAATTAGATATGTTGTATGACTCATCCGCATTGATAGGCATACTAACACTATTGAAAAATTGATCAACGGCAGTGGAGTCTATGATGTTGTTTTGACGGATTGTTACTCGCGTATTATTAAACAGACTCACAAAATTGAATTGATCAAACCAGTTGTATCTAACATTAAAACTGTGGGTGTATTCAGGAATTAGATTCGGATTGCCAATCTGAATATTTGTAGGGTCTGTGTTGTCCTGAACCGGCTGGAGTTGGATTAAACTTGGCTCGTTAATCCTTGTTCGATAATTAAATCTTAAACTTCGACTTTCGTCAATATCATAATTCAGATTAAATGACGGTAAAAGATAATTCCATTGATTAGAAATGAGAATTTCTCGATTGACGATATCTCCCCTTAAGTCAGATTTCTGATAATCTAGTCCAGCGGACATGTTTAAATAATCACTACTGTATCTCAAGTTTAATCCTACTTCTTGCTCTACGTAATCTCGGTTGTAAAACGAGCTTAACTCTGGATTGAAAAGTAAAACATTACTTGGGTATATGTCATAAAAATCAAGAATGTTATCTGTATCCTGAGTACGCTGTTCAGCATGCCATTCGAGATAATATTTTGAACTTAGAGGTTCGGTGTAAGAAAATCTTAATTGATACGAATTGTTATCGTTATCAGTGTCTTGAAGTTGATGAATGTTCAGAATACTATCTAAAGAACCCAAAGCAAAAAACTGATTATTACTTAAAAGATCAAGTTCATTGTCGGTTAAACCATAAGTGTATTGGCCTCGAGCCACAAGATATCTACCTCTTTTTTTAAGCCTTTTTCTATAAATAAGATTTGAATTCCAATTTAGTTGACTTTGGTCGCTTATGTAGAGTCGCTCTCCTTCGGTCGAATTAAAAAGGATAGGATTCGAATTTAAAATGTCTTGCTCGCTGATTCCTTCGCTGGTTGAAAAGTTTAGTCGGTTTGTCCACCGTAAGTTTTGTGTGCTATCAATTTCGTATTCAAGTCTTCCGTTAAAGTTGTGTCCCAGGCTTTCAGTTGTTGTCTCAGAATTACTTTCGGTAAAAAAAATACTATTTGCTCCAGCGAGACTCTGGGCAGATAAGGAATCAGTAATAAATGCATTTATAGCGGTTAAAAAATAACTGCTTTGCCATTCTATTTTATCGCCGAAGTCTTTGTTGAAGTTTATGCCACCGGCACCAGTCTCGGTAAGCCCGTCGCCATCTTGAAAATTTAAAGGGACATCTGAGTTTCTAAATCCGCCGCCTGAGGCACGAACATTTCTCATACCACCCATAAACTGCACATAATCTCCAAAAGAAAATCCTCTATCGTTAATGTTATTATACATTCCTAAAAGGGACATCTGAGTTGTTTTGCTAAAACGATTGATGTTTGTTTTAGCACCGTAACGTTCTTCAGTTCCGACACCGCCTTCGATACTTCCAAAGTACCCTTTGTTCTTTCCGTCTTTGATCTTAAGGTTTATGGTTTTTTGTTCGTTACCATCATCGATTCCAGTAAATTCTGCCATGTCGGATTTGCGATCGAATACTTGCACTTTTTCGACGATGTCAGCAGGTAAGTTTTTGGTTGCCATCTTTGGGTCGTTACCAAAAAACTCTTTTCCATCGACGAGTACATTTTGAACTTCTTCACCTTGTGCAGTGACAGTGCCATCTTTTGATACCTCGACACCGGGAAGTCTTTTTAGAAGCTCCTCTACAGCCGCATTGGGTTGTGTTTTAAAGGCAGCGGCATTGTATTCGACGGTATCTTTTTTAATCGCCATTGGGATACGCTCCGAGGTCATTTCTACAACATCCATCATATTTCTGGAAGCTTTCAATATGATGGTGGACATGCTAATATCCTTAGGATCTTCTTCCTTAATGTTTATATCCTTTGTGTAATTTTCGAATCCTATGTAAGTGATTTGAAGAATGTAAGGCCCATTAGCTAGGCGACTGATTTTAAATTGACCTTGACTATCACTGATAGCAAAGCCCTTCATTATACTGTCGGTTGGATTCAGAACTAAAGCTGTTGCGCCAGTAAGAGGTGTACCTAACGAATCAATAACAGTCGAGGTCAGATTATGTCTCTGAGCAGAAGCAAGAAAACTAACAAGTAGAAATCCGACTATTAACGTAAAATTCTTTCTCATTAGCGGCCACCTCTAGATCCGCGTCCTCCACGACGACCATACATTTCACGCATCTGCTCCATTTTCTCTTTTCGAATCTTTTCGAATTCTTCTTCGGAGACTACATCACCCTTGGTTGGAGCTTCTATACCTTGAACTTCAACATCTAAATTGACGGAAGTCGCTACTGTAGAAAATCGATTATTCTCGGAATATATTTTTAAAATGGCTCCCGGCAAATCATGAAATTCTCCTGGTCCTACTGACACTGGAATTTGCGGTGTAAACCAAGCAGTAATCAACGTAGAATCTTTCAGAGTAGTGGCTTCCATACACATATATCCAGAAATCTGCTCTTGTCGTCCCGTCATTTTCCAGTCCCTAGTTAGGTCTTCAGATTTAATAATGAAGTTTTTTCCCATAATGCTTTTTTGCTCTACGGTATTTCCAGATTCCATCGATTTGTAGAGGATCGAACCGCCACCGCGTCGACCACCTCGTCTTCTTCTACGACGATCGCCATCAGACGATTCTTCATTAGGGTCTCTTGGTTTGGCTTTGTGTATTGACCCTGATTCATCAAATGATAAAATGGTTTTTCTTTTTCTTTCTTTAGGTCGGTCTTCTCCTGGCCTTCCTTCCATAAATCGCCTTCTCTCTGGGGGCATATCGTTAGGGTCCATTGTCATTGTCGTTTCATATTCAATGACACCAGTTAATTCCTGTGCTTCCATCTGTAGAGTAAAAAAACACAAAAGTGCTAGGATAAGTATCTTATACATAATGCTGCTTATACAATTTATGATTTGACTTTCGTCAAAAGGTTTAATCCTCTTTAAAAATAAACATATCGCCCTCTTGAGCCACGTGATAACCTTTTTTTAAAACTCTTCTTGCACTTTCACTATTACCACGAATTGCCGGATTCGTATGGTTGAGATGGATAAAATGAATTTTATTTTTATTTACATCACTTAAACCATCAAACCTATTCATGCTTTCCTCAATAAAAGGGTGAGGTATTTCTGACATATCTCTTCCCCAAATCTCTCCATTTCTAAAAAATGTACCATCTAGATACAAGCGATCTGCTTCCATAACGACAGAATCTATATCTCGGTCCCATGTATTCCATTTGTCGATATCCGGAATGAAAATCACTTGCTCCGAGTTGTTATTTATTTGGTAACCGACAGTTTCAGAAAATTCATCACGATGAGGTACAAGAAAAGCTGATACGCTTAAGCCATTTGTTAATTGTATCAAACTGTCTACTTTCAAATTCTGTAATTTGATGTTTTCTAGAGAGACGAGTTGGCTCCAGGGACCATGGCTTTTTAAGAAGGCAATCATTTTAGGCATAGCATAAACAGCTATATTCTTGGCTCCCATGGCTTCTCGCCCAAGATGCATTAGACCCGTATAATGTCCCATATGAGCATGCGTTAAAAAAATCCCTTCACAACTATAACCTAAATTTGCAAGTGTCTGGTATTGATCTTTAAAATCAGGTGTTGCGTCAAAAATCCAAAAGGATTTAGAACTTGGATCCACCAGCCCAAGACAACTTCCTTTTCTCGTTTAGTGGGATCGGACCACACATCTTCACAACAGCTTTTCTTACATCCTATCTGTGGGTAACCTGCATCTTGTGCTATACCCAGTACAATGACGTAAGGCTGTCTATTAAGGATTTCGCCTGGCGTATTTTGATGACAAGAACTCATCAGAAAGAATGCTGCTATCGTCCACAAATGTTTGGTAATCGTCAATTTTTTTAGACTCATCGAATTTAAAGATCAGGGATCGAACAACTCTCTCGCTATAAAGTTACTTTTGCGAACAGAGCTTATGTCTAAAGATACTAATAAGAATAAACGAATAACACGGGATGGACTGAAGTCTGCATCCTATGTGTTTAGATACATGCTGCCTTATCTCCCATATTTTATAGGCGGTATGATTTCTCTGGCTTTAGGTAGCCTCATATTTATGATTTTTCCTGGAGCAGCAGGAGAGATGGCTAATACGGCCGCGGGAGTAAAAAGTAAATTTCTGGATTTGAGTTTAAAGGACTATGGCTTTTTGTTTCTAGTCATTCTCATCGCTCAAGGTTTACTTTCATATGTGCGGACTATCTTTTTTGCCATCGTGAGTGAAAAGGGTATGGCCGATCTCAGAAAAGATCTGTATAATAAAATCATAACACAGAAAATATCCTTTTTTGAAGAGCGGCGAGTGGGTGAGCTTACCAGTCGTGTTACAGCGGATGTCGAACAACTACAAAGTGCCTTCTCTATCACTTTAGCTGAATTTTTACGTCAGATAATTATGCTCATTTCAGGTATTGCGATCTTGGCCTATCTAACGCCGAAGTTGAGCTTGATCATGTTAGCTACTTTTCCAGTAATTGTTATTCTGGCGATGGTTTTCGGACGATATATTCGCAGCCTTTCCAAAAAGCGCCAGGATAAGCTGGCAGAATCAAACGTCATTGTAGAAGAAACCTTACAATCCTTTAGTGCGGTTAAGGCTTTCGCCAATGAATATTACGAATCGATCCGATATGGAAAGTCGATTGATAAAATTGTTAAGATTTCTATCAGTTTTGCGAAAATTAGAGGTCTGTTTTTCATTTTTATAATCACGGTATTATTTGGTGCCATCTTTTTCATTTTATGGAGAGGCGCCATTTTGGTTCAGAATCAAGAGATGGAAGTGGGCCATCTGTTTTCGTTTATTATGTATACCGGTATTCTAGGAGGCGCCATTGCTAGTTTGGGAAATTTATATGTCTCTCTTGCAGGCGCAGTCGGTGCGACCGAAAGGATTCAAAAAATTTTACAGGAAGGAAGTGAGGTAGAACTAAGTGATGGGCAGGAGGAAACGCCGCTAGATTTAAATGGAGAAATAGAATATAAAAATGTTCATTTCTCGTACCCGACGAGGAAAGATATACCTGTCTTAAAGGGGGTTGATCTGGAGGTTAGACCAGGGAATAAGGTGGCTTTGGTGGGGCAAAGTGGAAGTGGAAAGTCGACAATAGTCCAATTGCTCATGAAATTTTATGATGTCGACTCCGGAGGCATTTACATTGACGGAAGTCCAATAGAGACGTTTAATCTCACCGCGTTAAGACAAAATATTGGAATTGTACCCCAAGAGGTGCTGTTATTTGGAGGTACCATAAAGGAAAATATATTATATGGTAAACCTGATGCTACGAATGATGAATTGATGGAAGCTGCGAAAAGGTCCAATTGCTGGGAATTTATCCAAGAGTTTCCTGATCAATTCGAAACAGTGGTAGGAGAGCGAGGCATAAAATTGAGTGGTGGTCAGAGGCAACGGGTAGCCATAGCTCGTGCAATTTTAAAAGACCCCAAGATTTTAATACTCGATGAAGCAACATCATCACTAGATGCTGAATCAGAAAAGCTTGTACAGGACGCACTTAATGAATTAATGAAAGGCCGAACATCGATAATTATTGCGCATCGATTAGCAACCATTAGAGATGTAGATCAAATTTATGTTTTAGAAAATGGTCAAATTATCGAACAAGGAACACATCTTGAGTTATCTTCAAAAGAAAATGGAGCTTATAGCACCTTAGCAAAGCTCCAATTCGAAATGGATTGATATGAAAACCTATCTGGCAGGAGGAATTATTGCATTAATTGTCGTCGCTTTGGTGATATTGCTTGCCAATGAGATTCCTCATTTTCACTATGTGATCGAAGTGGTGCCATTTATTAAAATGCTGTTGATTAGTTCGCTGGTTATGGGATTAATTGCCGCGTACTTTGTAGGATTGCGTATGGAAGGAGTGGATAAATTAAGGGTTTATTTAATTTTTGCTTTTTTCAGTTTCATCCCAGTATTAGGACTAGGATCATGGCTAAATAGACAAACGGACAAATTAGATTCGAAGGAAGTTAAACTCATTTCATACGAACCTCGTTTTGCCTCTGCATATGGCGTTATTGAAGGAGAATCTGTAGCGGCCAACCAATTTGTTGTAACATTTGAATACAAGGGACGTTTAATTCGTAAGGTATCTGATGTAGACTTAGGTCTAAATGTCGATGCTTTGCCCCAGACCATAGATTTAAAATTCTATAATGGGCTATTAGGATATGATTTTGTAGGATTCCATTGATATTACGAAATCTTTTAATTTGACTACCTTCGTGTAGCATGTTCTAATTCGCGAAAGCGTTAAATTTTGTCTATGAAAAAATTCTTTTTTGCGCTTATCCTGATGACTGGATTATCTATGGGTTTACAGGCCCAATTTGGTTATGGATTAACATTTACAACAGACATCTATCAGCGTTATACTAATCCTTCGGATTCTACAGATACCTATCGTGGTGCTGGGAGTCTTTTAATAAATCCTGGCATTGGACCAAAGATTTGGGTTGGTGGTAATGATGTTTCATTATCCTTAGAAGCCCATGCAAATATCGGATTGTTAGGACTGGCTTTAAAAGATTACAAAGGAATCGGGATGACTTCGTTCCCTCTTTTGGCGCGTTTAAATTTTGGCGGAATGTCTGGCTTAGATCGGGAAGGAAAATTTGGATGGAGTATAGGAGGTGGAATACAGTTTTCTAAAACAGAACTGTTTTATCTCGCTAATAGTTTTGAGGATCGTGGGGTAGAAAGGGATTTGTTTAAAACATATATCGGACAATTTAATTATGGTTTCGGTATGAGTGGTTTTACTGGTTCGGCATTTTTGAGAGTTGGGGTAAATCCAGATACCGATGCGAATACGTTTAATTTAGGTGTACAATTTGATTTCAACTTTAATAAGCTTAACGAAATCATAGATCCAGAAAGCGAATTCTAAGCTTTATTGAAATTCTCTTTAAAATCATATAACACATTTGGTGTCGATGCACGCTGCAAGCAATTAGTGCCCATTGATTCTCTAGATTCTCTACTTCAGGCACTAGAAGCACATTCTAAAACGGAGCTTTTTATTTTAGGAGGAGGCTCTAATGTTTTGTTTGTAGGTGATTTGAACTCAACAGTATTACTCAATCGCATTTCGGGAATAGATGTTTTAGAACAAAATTCTGAAGAAGTATTTGTGAGAGTAGGTGCAGGAGTTGTCTGGCACGATTTCGTGAGCTGGTCCGTTGATAAATCTCTGGGCAATTTAGAAAACCTTGCACTTATTCCAGGGACTGTTGGTGCGGCACCAATGCAAAATATAGGGGCTTACGGCGAAGAGGTAAGGTCATATATCACCAAGGTGATTGCTGTGTCGCGCAACGATGGATCAATTAGAGAATTCACTCCGGAGGAATGCGAATTCGGTTATCGCAGCTCGATTTTTAAGCATGCATTAAAAGAAAAATACATTATTACTCATGTCGATTTTAAACTGAGTAAGAATCGCGTTTTAAATTCTAGCTATGGCGCAATTCAGGGTCTTCTAGAAGAACGAATGATTGAACGGGCGTCTATCAAAGATGTCTTTCAAGCGGTGATTGATATAAGAAAGTCAAAATTGCCCGATCCTGCGGAAATTGGTAATGCAGGTTCATTTTTTAAAAACCCTATCATTGCAAAATCGGAGTTTGAAAACCTTCATGCGGAGTGGCCGGATATGGTTTATTATCCCGCTGGAAATGATCATATCAAGATTCCTGCAGGTTGGCTAATTGATCGATTAGGTTGGAAAGGAAAAGTGATAGGAAACACCGGATGTTATGAAAATCAAGCATTGGTCATTGTCAACCACGGAAATGCTACGGGTCTAGAAATCTATGAGCATGCCATGAAAGTCCAAAAATCAGTTAAGGATAATTTTGGCATTCATATCGAACCAGAAGTGAATATTATTGGTCTTTAATTCTTTTTAGCCGGATCATCTTCCGGTTTTACATAAGGCTGCTTTTTACCAAAAACCGATATGTTAACATATCGGGATGGATTTAACCTTAAGTCTTGTAGTAATAACGACAGATTATCAGCCGTGCTGGACATGTTATCGTAAAGATCTTTATCCCGTAAAAGCTGTTGAAGTGAACCGTCACCGTTTTTAACTTCATCCAAAACTTCGTTTAATTTAGTGAACGTATCGTTAGATTGATTTAAGGTCTTTTCAAGGTTTATCATAGCTTTTTCGGCTTCCGCCAATGTGGCATTGGCGTTACCTATAGTTTGATCTAGTCCACCTTTTTTTAAATCTCCTGTGATGCCCTCTAAGTTCGTAAGAAGTCCTGAAATCTGAGCATTGTTATCGGCTAAGTTTTTAGTGATGGCTTCCATGTTTTTGAAAGTCAACTCAATATTTTTCGAAGAACGCTCAAGCATTTTATTCGTAGATGCGGCAAATTCTGCCATTTCTTCCATGGTAGCGCTGAGATTACGAAAAATCTTATCGATGGCTGCGTTAGAATTTTCGTCTCCTAGTTTGCCTAATACTTCTTTGACGGAAGTCGCCATATCCTCGGTCATTGATCCCAAGTCATCTTCTCCAAGTAGGGTAGACAGTAAACCTACACTTGAGCCTTCAATAAAATCTCCATTCTGTAGGCAGTTATTCGAACAAACTTCATCAAATTTTAGAGCTATTCCTTTACCTCCAACCAGTCCTTCGCTTTGCTGAACTGCCAGAGTGCTTTTAGGCAAATTTAAAGCGCGCTCAAGCCTCATGGTTACAATCATTTCATCGACGTTCTCAGCATTTAGTTCAATACGAGAGACCGCACCAATTTTAAAACCATTTACATAAACTGGAGACGACTCTGTGAGTTGACTCACATCGGCATACTTTGTTTTGAGGGTTAGAGATTTTTGAAATATATTTTGGCCTACGACAAATTTATACCCATAAATTAGGGCAAATATGACGAGGATAGATAGTAAGCCAATTTTTGCTTCTTTGGACATAGATTTGAGTTGTAATGCGAAATTAGGAAAACTATTTTCTTCCCTTTGTCAATTCCTTGGCTTTTTCGACAGGTATTCGTTCAGCTCCCTCATAGGCGACGATAAAGGCAGATTGGTATTGAGGAATTGTTTTGATTGATTTTAAAACGTCAAGGGTCTCGGTCCATGTTTTGAAACTCCCTACCAAGTATTTATGCCACCCGTTTTCTTGTCTAATTTCCACGCCTCCCCATTTTGTAAAATATTCTTCGTCAGAAATGCTTAATCTTTTCGAAGAGGCCATAATCTGGACTTTAAACTGGCAATTTGGAACATTAATGATTGAAGCTGTGGGGGTTTCCTTTTTTAATATGTCCTTATCCTTTTGACTTTCGTCAATGAGATTTAGCTGGTCAAGCTCTTTTTTGTATTCGCCAATAGCTTTCAGAATTGAAGATGTGATAATTTTTTGACCCTCTTCAGAATTGAGACGTTTTTCATCCTCTTGATTCGTTAGGAAACCAGTTTCTATGAGGACGCTGGGCATGGTCGCTTCTCTTAAAACAACAAATCCAGCTTGTTTTACCCCTAGACTACGACTGACTCCCGAATTTTCAAATTGGTCTTCTATGCGTTTTGCCAAATCAAGACTTTGATTGAGATATGCGTTTTGGAAATTGGACATGACGATATGGGCGAATGGTGAATCTGGTTGATAATCTCCATAGCTGTCAGAAGAGTGGTCCTCTAATAATATTGAGGCATTTTCTCTTTTCGCTAATTCTAAGTTTTCTTCGGCTCGATGAAGCCCAAGAATATAGGTTTCGGATCCTTTGATATGAGATACTCCGAGGGCATTACAGTGGATTGAGATAAATAGATCAGCATTAAGGTCATTGGCCAGTCCAATTCTTTTATGAAGGGGAACAAAGACATCACTTTGCCTTGTATAAACGACTTGGATTTCTGAGAATTCTGATTGAATAAGACGTCCAAGTTTTAATGCCATTTCTAAGGTTAAATGCTTCTCTTTTGAATACTGTCCTTGGCAGCCATGATCTT
>JAHDBE010000057.1:4300-14158 GCA_020630555.1 Saprospiraceae bacterium | reverse complement strand
GCCCCTGCTAAAATCCCAACGGTCAATAGTGCGCCCATCCATACAGTGCGAGGAATCAAAATAAGTATGGCTGCTATTAATTCAAACACACCAATCATAATACGACCCCATGGTTCCATACCGACAGTTGAAAATATATGCACACTATCAGGATGCGCCGTAAATTTAAATCTTAATGTCTGCACTAAAATGATGGCAACGGCTATCCTAAGCGCAAGGAAAAGATACTTTTTCATAATAAAGTTGATTTTCTATAATATGTGTACGATGTGTTTCTAAGTGAAGCACACCCCTTTATAGTTGTAAGATAAAAATATATTTTAGACAGCCTTGTGTTACTAATCTAGGGATGTACATTCGCATCTCTCCTCCCCCATTTCTGATCGCGGCATACTCAATTTAAAACCAAAACGTATATGCGTTTATCCCAATGTTTGAAGACATGTATTGTCTTTTTATTTATTAGTAGTTCGCTTTTCGCGAATGATGAAGAATATCTATTTACAGATTATGTTGATGGAATTCTCTATGTAGAATGGAGATTGGACTCCCAAGATGATTTTTCTGAGTATACGATTCAGTATCGAAGCTATGAAGAAACGGAGTGGAGAACTTTGAAGCAGATTACGGGATTAGGAACTGTTAATCATTTTCGATTTGAAGATGAAGTTGATCTAGAGGATAATCTTTACTATTTAAGGTTATCCAAAGGGAGTGAAGTTTTTAAAACTAAACTTTTATACATTGGCGAAAGCCAAATCACTATACACCAAGATCATAATGTACTGTATTTAAGTTGTCAGTATGATTTAATGAATCCACAAGTAACCGTTTTAGATGCTTATGGAAATACGGTTTATTATGAAAAAAATAATCCCACCGAAAACGGAAGGATTATTTTAAAATCAAATATTTTGGTGGATGGCCTCTACTTCATACATCTACTCAATAGCCAAGGCCATCGAATTAACGGAGAATTGCTCATAGTTAATGATTAGATAGTTTGAAGGTACGTCTTATAACTTGGCATTTTTCCTAGCTTCAGTGCGAATCTCGCCCCTGCAAAAAAGTACCAGTCCATATTTTCGGGATCTCTAGAGTCACTAACACCATCGATATAATCCGAAAACGGATATCTTAATGTTGACTCTAGATGTATATTAAATGCTGGATGTAAATCAAAGGTAATTCCACCTCCAATGGGCGTTGTAAAATGAAAACGGCTATACATCGTAGGGTCCATTTCTGGTGCTTCCGGCGCCATACCATTAGGTGTAGGGGCCGCATATAAAACTCCCGCACCAAGCATTAAAAAAGGAGAAACTCTTTGTTTGTATTTAGAATTTAAAACGATAAAATCCTCATTATAAATCGTCAGATCCCCGTAGATGTTATACACCCATAGATTACCACTTTTATCCTTACCGGTAAAAAATTTACCTTCTTGCTTAAGTTCAATCCCTTGCGCATTGTAAGATGCTCCAACCGCATTTTTATAATCGTATCTGTATCCATCCTCATCGTATAACTTAAGAATGCGTTTATTAAATGGAGACCATCGAAAATTAAAATTCAACTCATGAAGTGGTGCTGAAAAATTAATATTTGGCGTCCAATTTCGTCGTTCTTCAAAATTCTGATCATCACCAGAAATTTGTGCGTAGACATATTCTACACCAATACTTGTGGTACCTGATAAATTTCTTTGAAGTTGGGCTCCATAGGCCATATGCATTTCGCCCATGTAAAGTATGCCTTCTTGATTTACATCTCCCGTATAATTAGAGATACCTGAAAACAAACTGAGTTCATATTTCTGCGCTGAGGCTGAAATACAAAATCCAAGACTAAAAGTGATAAGGAATAACAATCTCATTTCAAAAGGGTATTTGATTAAAACCAGACTGTTTGTGGGAGATGGTAAAGATATTTAAATATTATAAATAATTATAATATGTTTTATTTTTTTTAGGGCCTATATGGATTTGGATTTAAAATGTTCAAATCGCATCATGCATAATTAAAATCGTTTACTACCTGACTATTCCCTCTCTAAATGCCCAGGCTATTAGGGCTGCGGTATTTTTACTTTCTGTTTTATCTAGTAATCTTTGTCGGTGTCCTTCGATGGTACGTTTTGAATTATACAATACGTTACCTATTTCTTGAGCCGTATAGCCTTGACACAAATATTGAAGAACATGAAATTCCGTTTTCGTAATTCTATTGATGGGATCAATAAATGCCTTTTGCGATTGAAGCACTTCTAAATTTTCAACAAGATGCTTACTCAATTCATCGTATACATAATAGCCATGCTCGTGAACTGATTTTATGGCGGAAATCAAAATTTTAGAATCGATGTCTTTAGGAATAAAACTCATTGCCCCTTTCTGAATGGCTTCATTAATGAAGGGAGATTCGTGAAACATAGAAACAATAATCACTTTAATTTCTGGAAATTCATCTTTTAATATATCCAAACACTGAAGCCCAGACATCCCCTTCATTTTTATGTCCAATAGTATAATATCTATACTCTCACCCTCATCATTTCTTAAGAATTGTATTAAATCTTCTGCACTTGTTGATTTAAAGAAGGTCTTAAATTCGGGTGTCTTATCCAGATATTTTTCTAATGCATCCAGAAAAATACTGTGATCATCTACCAATGCGATATGTATACCATCAGATTTCATAAGTCAAAACCACTTCGGTTCCTGAGGGCTGAGTATTAATTTCGAGGCTCGCATGTATAACTTCACTACGCGCCTTCATAGAATTAATGCCTAATCCCATTTCCCCTGGTAAGCAAGAATACTCAAATCCTTTACCGTCATCCTTTATTCTAATAATAATTTTATTATCCATCACTTCTCCTATAATCCATGCTTTGCTTGCCTCCGCATGCTTTATGATGTTATTTAAAGATTCTTGAATAATTCGATATACGTTTAAAGATGTTCGTTCGTCTATATAGTTTTCGATTTCATCATCCCAGTCAACCTCAATATTAATTTCAGAATATTGTTTAAATCGCGCACTTACGTCAAGTACTGCTTTATTTAACCCTAACTGCTCTAAAACAACTGGAGACATTCTGGAAGAAACAGAACGTAGGTTTTGTACAGTTTCATTTAAGGTGTATTGAATTGTATCAATATCGAGATCCTCCTTACTGGTATTTAATTGTAGCTTAAGTGCAGAGAGTAAAGGACCTAGATCATCATGAAGGTCATTAGCGATGCGACTTCTTTCTTTTTCTTGGCCAGATATACTCGCATTTAGCATTTGCTCGTTTCTTTCTTTTTCTAATTTATGTAGTCGCTCCCGATGCTTTATAGATTTTCTATTCCAGATAGCTACCAAACCAATAAATAAGGATGCAAATAAAGACATCACAAAAACAAAACCATATATCACATTAGGTTTCAATTATTTTATTGCTTTTGACTTGTGTAATGAATGATATTAAGATAAACAAATTAAACAGCATATATGCAGCTAATTTTACATTCCATAATTCTTTGGAAACATCCTGATTGAATAATTCGAAAGAAAAAAATATCATGAATACACAGGAGTGGTATATAAATAGACTCGATACCGAGTAAAAATATGGATCATCCGAAATAGAATTTTCGATATTATAACGTAAGTACTCTATCAAAAATATTCCACAATGTAAAAGAACCCCTATTGAGGATATGCATACTGAATAGACATTGAATAACGGCTTTACGCCAAAGCTCACTGTGATTATGATATTAGCAATCAGGGCTAGAATTAAAACAAGTATATGCCACCTCACAAATCCTTTTCTCGAATTAGGTATTTTCAAAAAAAAGAAAGCTATAAATAAAGATTGGACCAATGCATATACATTTATAATCGTCCCATTGTTTACGGCTTGAAAGGATACAATAAGGTTAAACACATCAAACAGAAAAGAAGTAGTAACAAACCAAAGAAGAATTTTGAGTGCTATGGTTAAATGCCGAATACGGAAAAAACCATAAGCAATTGGAAACATAGCACTCAATGCTGAAATTTCAAAAAATCCGAATTCCTGGATCATTTCTAAATTTCGCATTTATTCCTTAAACAAACATTATATTATTAACCCAACTCCCTTTGGGCAGAACTTAGGACATGGTCGAGAAATGTCTGCTATTTTTCCTTGACTCAACATATCATCTCCATTGGCATTAGCCGCGACTAAAATAAGCTGAGGTTCTAAAACACCGCTTGAAGCTGAAGGTTTTGATCCATAGTAAATTCGAATTCCTTTTGCACCCCGCTGTTTTAATAATTCTTCAATCAGCTTTTTTCCAAAGAAATGTCCATGCACTCCTTGATTCCATGTTATGCATGGCCCCATATGATAATTTGCGATAAATTGTCTGGCGTCAGATTCAGAAATTATTCCACCTTCATTTCCAGTAAATGTGTAATCGTCTTGCATTCTATAATTATTTAAGTTGAAAAAATATCCTCAAGAATATACAGAAGTTCAAAATGCAAATAGAGTAGAATTACGCAAATTGATTAAAATCATCCTTTGCCTATTCGTATTCCTACATAATCAAATTGAGTATTTATACTCTAACGCACTCAAGAAGTCGAAGCTACATTTGAAAGAAGTTCTAACATTTCAAACTTCTAAATACAGCGATGATGCCAAATAAAAACTTACTACTTCTGTCCTTATCCATAGTCGTGTTGTCCCTAGTCATATTTTATGGATTCCACAGCATCACTAAAAAGAGAGCAGGTGAATATCTACATCATTTAGAAAGTGCAGAATCACAAATCACAAATATTGAATATTCTTCTAACGAAGATTCCTTATCAAAAAACCTCGCATTAGTTAACATAATGAACTTTTGTGAAGATGCTAAAGACCACCACAGCAGTGTGCTCGTCAATCTATTTTCTTACTACAATGCAACAATCATAGTTTTTCACTTACTGACTGTTATCTCTGCCATACTCGCATTGTTTATTGCTAATAAGGGATGGACTAATGTTGGGTCGCCTATTAAATTTTTCTTTTTAGTTCTCGCAGGATGTGCTGCTTTTTATGGTTTGTTTCCTTCAATTTTTGGTCAAAAAGAAACGGTCACTAAAAACTTAGAAGCCTATTTATGTTTTACTGAGATACAAATCGACATTCACAGTTATCATCATTTATCATCCTTAGATTCTGTATCCAACAAGAATAAGATTAAGGAATTAGATGTATTCATACCTGCCATAAGTAAAAATCTAAAAACATGTCTTGATATCTACATCGGACTCGATCATTCTGAAATAGGTTCTCAAGATATCAATCCATTAAAAAATATTCCTATTAAAGAATAACTAACATATGTACAAATTAAAGTTACTTATACTACTCCTCGTATCAGCCTATTCTCTTGAAGCACAGGAAAGTCCTTGTTTAGATTGCTATGACAATCCTTTAGACGCGACCCTATCCTACCCAGATCCATGTGGGACTCCAGAATATGAAAAGAGTATTCTAACCGAAATCAATAGCCGAAATACGCACTATGATTTTCATTATACCATGAGAAAAATCCAAAACCCTTCAACTATTTCAGGACTAGGATTGACCAACTACAAATGGAATGTAACAGGATATCAAAAAAAACCATTCATCCTTGATGGTATTCTAAACATGCCCATCGCGATACAAGGACCGCGCGTTTTGGGAATAAATACTTTTCATGCTATTCCTAAATTTAAATTCCGAATTTTTCAAAATGATGAGGATTTCCCTTACGGGAATGGAGACAGTTCAAGCCCTGTAAGAACACCCAGCGCCATGCCAGGAATGGCTTGGTATTGGACTAAAAAATCTTGGTGGAAAATAAATTCTGACGACGACAACCCTAAAAGTAAATATCTTGGCATTTATGCATACCACCATTCGAATGGTCAAGATGGTCCCGAACTTGATACACTTAGACTTGGCGAGATTAATACGTACAATGGCAACTTCGGCGAACAGATCATTATAGAATTCATTTATGGTGGGCAAATAAAATTCACTCCCGAACAGTATGATTTTTACGGTGATGAAAACGAACTAAAAAAAGTAAAAAGCCGAAAGGCTGGGAATGTCTATAGTCAGTACATAACTAAAAGATCAGAGTTATACTGGAAAGCATCCTACGAATACCACCCTGGTTTTTTAAGCAATGAAGTATTTAAAGAACTCAACACATATGGTAGACATAGACTAAATTTCAACTTATCTTATCTGCAGCTTCGATCTGTGAGAGATTTTATTTCTGATGGTCAGTTATGGTGCCAAATTGCCGAGGAAAGATCATTCGAAAAATTTAGACACACCCTCGATTTTTCATACATCATAGATTCTAATTACAACCGAGGCAACTTCACAAATCCTGATGAAATTTCTTTTATCGACATATCTAAACGCCTAAATATAAATTACACGATTTATCGAGTAATTCAACGTACGCAAAACTTTGCCCTTTTTGCCCAAATCGGCTACAACGGCTCCGACAGATACAACATTTATTTTAACGACAGTTACATCAATTTAAGAGCGGGTCTCGCCTTTGCCTTTTTTGATCAACCAAACAACTCAAATTTATTTTCACTTATAAATCCGAATTAAAATGTCACAATACAGCTTTCACGAATCAAAAACAGAAAACATCAATACCCACCCAACCAATTCCGCTTTTCTAGCAAACAGCCTAGAAGAGAAGAGAAAATACATTTACTTCAGAAGAGGCCCATTGGGATCTCCTAATTATGAATGTGGCAGACAAAAAATAAAAATGCGAAAGGCCAATTTCACCTGGAAACTAGCCAATAAAACGTGCACAGGAAATAGAGAAATATATGAAATACGAAGAAAATCATAGCCATAATGAAACTCTTCCCAGACTAATCTGAAAAAGCAATAATCATGAAAAAACTTACCGCCATATTTTTAGTAATCTTATGTATACAGATTCATAGTCAAGCTCAGACATTCCAAATCTCTGTTAATTGCGACAATACCATCAAAGAAGAATTTAGAAGTACAGGATATGTTCATCTAAGTGGAGATTTTGAAATAATGGCAGTGGATGGCAATGCACATCCGATCCAAATTTCTCTGAACCCAGCATCCACTATAACAAATTCTGATTTTATGATTCTCGACAAATCCCATCCAGTATTAGCTGTGAATGCTGTTGGCGATAAGTTTTTATTCCATGTATTACTAAAAAATGATAAAACATCTGAGCCGACCCAAATGGCCATCATAGATTTTACGGATGCGAATACAAACTCATTACTAACCCAACATATCATCTCTGTAGAAAATGCTACAGCCACAAGCAGCTATGATGCCAATTATGACTACGATCAAGAGGAGTTCAGAATTGATCTTGGAAGCAACTTTGATTTTTTAGATGGTCTACAAGGTGAAGGTCTTTACGCCAATGTCCAGACATTTCATCCTAAAGTTTTAGAACTCAACATTAGAGGTAAAACTTTGAATATAGGTTCCTTTTCTGGAATTCGACGAATCCGATCTTTTAACGATTCTACTGATGTAAACTCATTTGAAAGAAACTATTATCAACTTTTAGATGGAACCTCGAATAACGATACTGCCGATTATGTCGTTTCCACATTTAACCAAACTGTGCAACAAGATTACAATATTCTATCCATGCATGGGAGCCCATTGATCGAACTATTTTCATCGGATAAAAATTCAAAAATTTTCTTTGGCATTCATTATAACCTCGAAAGAAAAAGAGTATCGACTTCCTTCAATTACAATTTACTCGCCACCGATACACTTAGTCTAGAAATTCTACCTCGGAGAGAATCACCTGGAAATAACAATCAAATCGATAACACCTTTTACGATCATCACTTTGGGATGATAGTCCCATTTATGTTTCCGATTAGAGATAAATTAAATGTCACATTCATTCCACATTTCGGAAGAACTTGGTCTGAATTAACACCGAGCATGTATTATGGCGTGTACTTTAATGTCATGGAAAGAAGCTCGGGAATAAATCTAGGTGGACAAGTGTCTGCTTATCACGATATACATGGTAAACGTAACTTTTCTCCTTTAATGAACATCTATTTAACCAAAGCTTTTGACTTAGGATCTTTACTGACATACAAGAAATAGGAATATTAATTTAATCACTCTCTCTGTCGAGGCTATAAATTGTATGCTTGTAAATCATAGCCACAGATTCTTTTCTTAAGATTAAAAATTGATAAAATGAAAACCACATCAATAAAACAAGAAGAAGAATAATTTTGAGGTTCGTTTGGAAAGGAATAATTGGTATTAAAACGACAACCAAACTTCTGAAGAACTTAGAGTTTATCATTTTTGATTCAGCTTCTTGAATGCATTTCGAATCCGTATTATATAAATGAAATTTAGCCCATTCGAAATTTGAGAGACTCTTGTCTCTTTTCTTACCTCTAAGTTTTTTTATTCTTGAAATTAGCGTATCGTTTTTATATGAAATAACCAAATCATAAAAGACATCTAAATAACTACTAAACCGGTTTACTAAATGACCTATGACATAAGAAGCAAAAATTAATAGGGCGATTTTCAAATCTGGAAATGCTTTAAAAGTTTCTAGAAATTTATTGACGTCTACGAAGTCAATAGAAGTATCATTAGAATAAATAAATAAAACGAAAACTCCTCCGGGCACTAAAATGATTAAGAAATCTTGAAGTCCTAAAAAGAAATCATTGGGTTTAAAAGACATTTGAGTTTATTGATTGTTTGTTCGATTTAAAACTAGTTTCCTAAATGGCATCTATCATTTGCCTAACCCTAGGATGAAATAACAACATTGACCTTTGGTATTCATAACCAGGTTCACTTAGTAAGCGAGATAATGGGGGTTCTACGACCCCCCACTTTTCTAAATCGTATTTTCCATCATTGTGGCGAAGGGCATCCCTGAGCTCCTTGTTATGTCTTCTTAAATATTCATCAAGAGCAATCTCATTAATGATGTTTCCACGAAATAACTCTTTGACGTCAGTCAAAGAAACCTCGTGAGGTAAGTAAATGGGATACAAGTTTTTATTTCTACGAAATTCTAACTCCAAAGCATATGGAAGTCCTTCCGTATCTGACACTGCTCCTAAAATCGAACTGAATTCGGCCGATTCATTCAGTTTAGTTAAAACAGAACCGTAGTCAACTTCAAACTTATCTTTTAATTCGGTGTCCCATAAATGCCTGATGTAAGCATTCTTACCATTATGGATTACGATGTTTTTAATTCGATGAAGCACACTATCACATTCAGAGACATCTGTAAAAAGACTATCTAAAAAATTTCGAGTCGTTAACAGTCCAGAGTTTTCGTAATATCCTCCGTCCACAAAATATCCTTTCCCATCTAGTTTGGCCGCAGGACTAACAACTGGAAAACGATTCGTAGGAGAAACCGCATCATAAAAGCTTGGCGCTTTTATTTCATATCCATCATCACACTTCTCTTTTAAATGAACAATATCTATGGCAGAGCCTAATTCATTTAAATCATAAAATGGACTTGTAAAGCCTGCGTAAAAAGAAGTGGACTTTGAGTTAATCAAAATCGCCGGATAGCGGTTTTCATTTTCTTGATACAATTTTGCCCAAAATTCAGGAAAGCTTAAAGTAGAAGCATCGGTAATCCGACTAAAACCGCCAACATCAGATTCATTACTCTTCATCGAATAATAAGATCTATCCTTTCCATAAAAAATATTATACGGAATCAAGTTACCTATCAGATCCCAACCAAAGAGAAAATTTATTTCATGGGATAAAGTATTAGA
>JAHDBE010000057.1:0-4200 GCA_020630555.1 Saprospiraceae bacterium | reverse complement strand
GATGGTTTCAGTTTTAATGATGTGATGATCATTTCCTTTGGACCAGGCATATAGACTTACCGAAACCCCGACGAACAATACAAACGGAATGTACTTTAGAAAGAGTCGCTTGTGCTTTGGGTCCAACGGGGCTTCGGATATCGAAAAATCTGGAGTGATGTACTTTGTAATGATGGGCTTATTTGTCGTTTCATTCATTTTCAAAAACTTCCTGTAACGACTAGATGCTTTTGTATAAAACACATAATGTTTATATAGAATCGCGATAACTGTATAGTAGAAGAGTAACCAAGATCCACATACGATCAAAGGGTTTACTTTTTCTAATGGATTTACTAAACCGAAATAGCGGCTTATCATCATTATAATGACAAAAAAAGCATTAATCCATCCGAAAAATTTAATCCACGAAATATACTTTGCATTATGCGAGATATCACGAATCAGATAAATAGGATAGCTTATTATTTTGAAAAACAGGGATTTTGTAACACCCGCTTTATTTAGCAAATCGAATGGTAAATCATCTATCGCAAATTCTTTTTTTCGACCAAACATATGCGAAATCGTTGATCGTAGAATTCTAAAAAAGGTAAAGGAGATCATATACAATACACTTACTATCATCGCTGTATACAATGTCCACTTGGACCAACCAAAATATTGACATCTCACAAAAAGCCATATTGTCATTAAACCCGTGACGTATATCAGCATACCATAAATCAGAAAAACATTTTTTGAATAATTTAATATGGCTTTCGCCAAAGATTCATGAGATGAATTGGCATTCACATCATTTAACCACTGCACTAAGTGTTCCCTATTTTTTTTATAAGCGATTCGATATTTTTTCAATTGGTAAATAACCCCTATTGAAAAAAAGAATAGGAGCGCTGTGAGTAGTGAAGTTGAGGGACCATTAAAATAATTCTGATTTACAATAAATAAACCAGACAACCACATTATAAATACAGCGACTCCTATGAACCTTCGTAAAGCGTCTTCAATTGGTTCAATTTCTTCTCTTTCGCTTTGACCTAGATTTTCAGATTGATCTTTATTTCCAGGCACAAAGTAAATGTTGCCAAAACCCCAAAGATTACATGAAGCCTTATCCATAACCCAAAAATGATCTCGGTTATATTTTGAGAGTTTACTAAAGGCATTAAAGTAAATTGGGTAATGAGATAAACAAAGGGCTAAGAAATTTAACAAGACAATAAAACATATGGCATTATACCCATCCGATAGTACATGAACTATCAACGTTCCTCCTTGAGCGGTAAAATGTGTAATGACCACTAAGACTAGAATGATTAAAAGACTAATCCAGGAGGAACGTATTGTTGATAGTATTGCCGAAAGTATGTTCATGATTGTAATTCTTTATCTGAGATATGAATTAAAATCCCATAAGCACCCCACGCAAATATTAAGGCATAGAAAATATCCTTTGTCAGAATGGCCTCTGGTAAATACGCTTGGGGGTCTGGTAATTTTATTAAATCTAGGTATAAGATCATTTCTCTTACATCCATAAAATAAGCCATTATAGCCGTCGATAAAAAGTACCAATTAACTCCATCTGATTGTCTTAAATTTTTAAACCCTGTCACAAAGCCATGTATAAACAAGAGTAGAAAAACTGGCCAAATTAAATCTGCAATAAAGAAGGATTTAAAAACACCCCAATACCCTTCTTCTTTAATATGGCTTATTATTTTATCATAGTTCTCTACATATTTAAATTGGGGATGCTCAGGATAATTGATATCAAAGCAGTACATCGTAAGGCATACCATGATTAGCGTTAAAATTATAAGCACGAAAAACACCAATCTATAAAACCTAGAATCTTTGAATCGTTGTATTAATACTGAGCCCTCCATTCTATCTCACTTAAACTAAACTTATTAAATCCTTAAACGTAAAATCTCCATCAGTTCCTAAATCTGGAAGCCAATTGGGATTAGATCCTAAGAAAGAGTGACTATCCAACTGTAGAAGCCCAATCAAAACTTCAGCCACAATTCGTGCGCCTACAGGCCCTAAACCTTCTCCTGGTTTAAAGTCATTCTCTCCGTCTTGTCTTCCTTTAACCTGTGCTTCACCGAGAATATATAACCATAACGGTGTATCACAATCTCTGCTTAATGCCACATGAATCGCATCTATCTCTGAATCTGGACGATCCATTTCTCTAGCTATCGATTCGCCGGAAGGCAAAAGAAAACTATTGCCCCTTTTAAGATTTCGTGCTGCTAAAGAATTATCTGGTGCAGGTATAAATGGCAAGGCTAATAGATTAGACGGTAGTCTAATATCACATTTTGCTGATCGTTGAAATGGTTTGCCCGTATCGAAAAATTCGCTCCAATCGATGACTTGCGTCAAAGAATCCAAAGGCGTAAAACCACGACCAAATTCTCTACTAAAAATATCTAAAACATCGCCTCCTTCTTGCAATCGCATTTTTTGTCGAATCATTGAATGGCCAAAACGATATGCCGCTACAGAAAACTCTACAGGAATAAAAGGCTTTTTGGCTGGGACGTAATATTTACGCCCGTTCGAAAGAATGTCCTTCACGACATGCTTACCGCAAATTAATGGCAAAAACTTATGGACTACAATCCACTGATAATGCCAGGTGGTTATTTCGCGAGCCTCTTCGTAAACTTCTCCAGGGCTATAATCTGGATGAGCTGTTTCGACCTGATCATAGATTTTGTTATAAAACTTAATCATAAGGAGTTGAAGCTGAGAGATAACTCTGTTTTCATCATTTCTAGGGTCACCAATTAACGCAACACCCCTACCATTTCTAGCTAGATCCTTTTCTTCTAAATCCTTTCCTTGTCCAATGTTATCGTTGGTCTCCCCAGTGAGAAGTCGTAGTCCCCCTCTCTTTCCCACATATAGATAAGGTTGATCCTCAGGGCCAGAACCGAAAATGCAATCTAGATCTAAGGTTGGTGTTCGGAAATTATCAATATCACTGGCTTCGTTTACCGAATTTAAGCGGGAAGTGGTATCGAAGGTAATATCGTGATCGACGAACTGTCCAAAAAAGATCATCCCCAAAGGGACTGTAGTGGATAAGTCGTCATTGACTCCCCCATCCATGATACCTCCTTGTTTGCCAAGGTCATTTAATTCGGATGGATTTGTGTACAGTGGTGAAAATCCGTGGCGAAACATGCGCCCGAATTTCCCTATCCTTTCTTTGTGAAAGTGCGTGGCAGAACACAACATGTTTTTTCCAAAAAAACTGTGTCTTCCGTGATGGTTAGTGTTTGACATAAGTGCTGTATTTGAGAATTAATTTATACAGCTAAAGGTGTGGGATTTGAAGATGTGGAAATAGAGTATAAATACGTGAAATGTTTTTTTTGGAATTAAAATATTTCAG
Source organism: Saprospiraceae bacterium (assembly GCA_020630555.1). Lineage (GTDB taxonomy): Bacteria > Bacteroidota > Bacteroidia > Chitinophagales > Saprospiraceae > JAHDCZ01. The sequence continues at coordinate 785 of JAHDBE010000057.1, read as the reverse complement.
CTTGACTCTTAATTACTCATTCTTCTCTTCTCTGAAGAATGTTGTAAAAACAAGGATACTAACATAATAACGAGCAAGGTAATTATACAAATAGTCAAGTGATCGTTCGTAAACTTAAGTAAAGCATTTATGAAGAGGTCATCCGTATGTTTTTCAAGATATGCACTAAAGTCAATACTCGAAAAAGTAATTAATGAGGACATCAAAGTAAATGCACTCCAGAATACCCGCTTATAAAATCTCCTCGGGTTAAATATTGCAAAAGCTAAAAGAACACAGATAAAAATCAAGGCCTCGTAGATATATTCTGGATGATATTTAAGGATTGTAAATAATACTACACAAAGTATAGCAATAGAAACCGCTTTTAAACTGTAATCTTTGAAATCCAAATACAACTTAAAATCCCTAGATATTTTTAAGAATGAATAATGCTGAGTATTGGAGTCTATTAAAAGATCTTTATCAAGTTTTAAAACAGCTTCCAAAATATTCTGCTTTGTTTGTTCTTTTGTCACTAACCTACCTAACTCTAACAAAGTATGACGAATCTTAAGCAGTTTCTCTCTAGCGAAACTTTTAGAAGATACTACGAGAATATTGTCAACTAAATCGTTATAGAAGGCTGATTTACGCGTTATAAATGCTCTATCCGCTTTTGAAATCTTATTTCGTTTAAGGATCTTCTCTACATGTACGCGTTCATTTTCTTTTATTCGCTCTAAACGTGATAGATATGTAAGAATTACATAGGTCAAAACAATCCCAAGAAATAGGTAGACTAC
>JAHDBE010000056.1 GCA_020630555.1 Saprospiraceae bacterium | reverse complement strand
GACAAATGGTGCATCTATCCGATGTATGATTTTGCGCATGGGCAATCTGATTCTATTGAAGAAATCACTCACTCCTTATGCTCCTTGGAGTTTAGACATCATCGACCATTATATGATTGGTTTATTGAGAATCTTGAGATCTTCCCGTCTAGGCAAATAGAATTTGCCAGGATGAACGTAGAGTACATGGTGACTAGTAAAAGAAAACTTCTTAAACTAGTTAATGATGGGGTAGTCACAGGTTGGGATGATCCAAGGATGGCTACAGTCTCAGGAGTTCGTCGAAAAGGGTACCCGGCAGAAGCACTTCGTGTTTTCTGTGATAAGGCGGGTGTAGCCAAAAGAGATAATTTGATTGAATACAATTTGTTGGAATCCTGTGTGAGGGATGTTTTAAATAGAACAGCCTTACGCGCTATGGTTGTTATGGATCCTCTTAAGCTTACAATCACTAATTATCCAGAGGGCCAGACGGAGATCATGATAGCAGATAATAATCCAGAAGATCCCACGGCAGGAACACGTGAAATTCCATTTTCAAAACACCTACTCATAGAGAAAGGTGATTATATGGAAAATGCACCCAAGAAGTTTTTCCGCTTAAGCGAAGGGAGAAATGTAAGGTTAAAAAATGGATATATCATTCACTGCGTAGAAGCTGTTAAAAATGAAGAAGGTGAAGTGGTGGAAGTATTATGTACTTATTATCCAGACAGTAAGAGTGGATCAGATAATTCAGGAATAAAAGCGAAAGGGACGCTTCACTGGGTGTCCGAAGAACATGCTCTTACTGGTGAACTTCGAGATTACGATCTTTTGTTTACGGATCCGACTCCAACAGCTCATGAAGACAAAGAATATACGGAGTTTATAAATCCAGAATCTCTGGTATTAAATACAAATGCACGTTTTGAGCCCAGTTTGGCTTCCGCCAAAGAGGGACAATCTTACCAATTTATGCGAAAAGCATATTATACCGTGGACAGAGATTCAGAAGAAGGTCAGCTGGTATTCAATAAAACAGTTGCATTAAAAGATTCTTGGGCGAAAAAACAGAATAAATAAATTTGGCGTAAGCCCTATATTTGTCTTATGGCACGAGGTAGACTAATTATAAAAGAAGAACGGTTTAAGATAACGGTTCAACGCTTGTGTCAACAACTTATCGAGAATTATGGCGACTTTCAAGATACCTGCATAATCGGGGTACAGGATAGGGGTGTTTTTTTGGCCGAAAGAATCGCCGATTGTATAAAAAGTGAACAAAAGTCTTCCAAATTTGATTTTGGAAAATTAGATATCACCTTCTACCGAGATGATTTTAGAACTAGAAACACACCTCTCCAAGCGAGCCGAACAGAAATTGATTTTTTGGTAGAAAACAAAAAAGTCATTCTTGTTGATGACGTGCTATATACAGGCAGGACAATACAGGCTGCTATGTCCGCATTGTTGGCATTTGGTCGTCCCGCTACTGTAGAATTATTAGTTATGGTAGATAGACGTTTTAATAGACACCTTCCTATTAAAGCAGATTATACAGGAATTACAATCGACGCTGTAGACGACGCCTATGTCCGAGTCGAATTAGAAAATATAGAAAAATCCGATCGCATTTTAATGTTCTCTGCAAAGCGCTAATTTATGACGACAACAACTCAAGAATTAAGCACGAAACACATCCTTGGGATAAAGTATTTGCAAAAAAGTGACATTGAATTAATTCTTGATACCTCAGTCCATTTTAAAGAGGTTATAAACAGACCCATTAAGAAAGTTCCTTCTCTAAGAGATGTGACAATCGCTAACCTGTTTTTTGAGAATTCTACGAGAACTAAAATCTCATTCGAACTCGCCGAAAAAAGGCTCTCGGCAGATGTTGTAAATTTTTCAGCAAGCGGCTCTAGTGTTAAAAAGGGCGAGACTTTATTAGATACAGTGAATAATATTTTATCCATGAAAGTGGATATGGTAGTGATGAGACATCCTGCTCCTGGGGCACATCACTTTTTAGCTCAACATATAGACGCGAGTATTGTGAATGCCGGCGATGGCACTCATGAGCATCCAACTCAAGCTTTATTAGATGCCTTCTCTATGCGTGAAGCTGTGGGTTCATTAAAAGGAAAAAAAGTCGTCATTTTTGGAGACATAAAACATAGCCGAGTTGCACTAAGTAATATATTTTGTTTACAAAAACTAGGGGCAAAAGTTAGAGTTTGTGGACCACCAACATTAATCCCTAAACACTTGCCTAAATTAGGTGTCGAAGTGAGTTATGATGTCAAAAATAGTTTAGCATGGTGTGATATTGCTAATGTTCTTCGAATTCAACTTGAGCGACAGGATATCAAATATATCCCCTCATTAAGAGAATATTCACAATACTTTGGTATCAATAAATCTTTTTTAGATTCAATAAATAAAGATATTGTAATTATGCATCCCGGTCCTATTAATAGGGGGGTAGAAATTAGCAGTGATGTCGCAGACTCTGATCAGTCCATTATTTTACAACAAGTCGAAAATGGTGTGGCAGTAAGAATGGCGATACTATTCTTGTTAGCAAATAAACGTGGAGGAAAGATCTCCTTATAATGCGATTTAATTATTTGTTAAAGCGCTTATATTCACTTCGTTTTATCCGTTTAGTCATGTTATTTACTTTGGAAATTTAATTCGTATGCGTTACTTTTTTACAGGACTTTTATGCTTACTTTTTTTATTCACATCAAAGGCTGATGACGGATTTAAAATAGAATTTGAAGTAAAAAATTATCAGTTTGATACTCTGGTTATTGGTGTGTTTTATGGTGATAGACAATTGGTTAAAGATTCCTTGGTTAGAGAAAAAAAGAACAGATTTGTCTACGAAGGAAAAGAGACTCTCGATCCTGGAGTATATATGATGTTAGTGCAACCTGAGAATAAGTACATACAGTTTTTGGTGCCGGAGGACGACCAAAACTTTAGGGTTAATGTAGATGCCAATGATTTAAACTCAGTAAACTTTGAAAAATCTAAGGATAACCAATTATTTATGAGTTATCAGAAGTTTGTTAAAAGCCAAAATGTAAAATTAGCTTCTTTAAATGAGCGCATTGATACTCTGAGAGCTCAGGGTTTAGATTTTGCTAAACAACAAGATAGCATCTATATGCTTGATGATGAAGTCTTAGGATATCTGCATAATTTAGTTAAAGACAATCCTGGAACCTTAACTTCTTTAATTGTGAAGTCTAGTTTTAATGTGGATATTCCGATTTTTGAAGGCACAGAAGAGGAAGTTAATTTAAAACGCTATGTGTTTTTTAAGAAGAACTTTTTTAATGATATAGAGTTAGATAATCCGGCTTCATTAAGAACACCATTTCTACATAACAAGATTGAATATTACGTTAATAAGTTGACCCCACAAGCTCCGGATTCTGTAATTCAATCGGTAGAATACATATTAGATAAAGTTAAGCCTGCGAAGGATACGTATAAATTTTATATCAGTTACTTTCTTAATACCTATGCCAAGTCTAAGATTATAGGTTTTGATAAAGTATATGTTCATATGGTGGATGCGTATTACAAATCAGGCATTGCTGATTGGGTGGATGATGAAACACTGGTTAAAATAGTGGACCGTGCAGAGAAGATAAAGCCTGTTTTAATCGGTAAAACGGCACCAGATCTTACTTTGTATAAGGAAGATGGATCTACTGTTAACATTCATGATGTTGATGCTGAGTATACAGTTCTCATGTTTTGGGCACCTGATTGTGGTCATTGTAAAAAAAGTATGCCTGCGGTTGTGGAATTTTACGATAAATTTAAAGATAGAGGCGTTGAGTTGATTGCAATTTGTACAAAGCACCAATCAAAGTACAAAAGTTGTTGGGAGTTCTTAGAAGAGAAGGATATGACACGTTTTTTGAATCTGGGAGATCAATATCATCGATCTCGATTTAAGTTAAAATACAATGTGACTTCTACGCCTAAGATTTTTGTATTAGATAGAAACAAAGAAATCCTCATTAAGAATATAGGAGGTGATCAACTGGAAACTATTATGGATGAAATTATTCAGTTGAAAAAGTCTGAAGAGTAGTAAGAAAATAGCAGACATAAAAAAAGGGATTTACTAATCAGTAAATCCCTTTCTTAATTTTACGAAGTACATTAAACAAACTGACTAGTTTGTTTTAGCTTCTTAACTAACATGTAGTAGAAAATAGCACGGTACTTGTTTCTGTTTCCTTTACCGAAATCAGCAACAGCTTCAGCAATTGCTTTGTCCAGTTTAGGGCTGTCTTCTAAACCTAATTTTTTCATTAGGAAGTTTTTCTTTACAGTCTCTAACTCTTTCTTGTCAGAAGAAGATACTTTTTCAGCATCTGCTCTGTAGATAGCAGGACCGCAAGCTTTAGTAACAGCAGCAAGAAGTTTAGCGTCAACTCTTTTCATTCCGAGTTTACCTTTCATCTCCTCTGTATACTGCGCTACTTTGTCATCAAATTTGCTCATAGTGATCTTTGTTAATTTTAAGTATTAGCAAAAGTACTAATTTGATTATATATACAATAGTTTCATTATATATAATATCATACTTATAAGACTTTATTATTTAGTTAAGTCACACTATGCGTTAATAACTAAATCAATATGACCAAGATGATGTCTGCAATGCCAGTCGTAAAGAGCTAACGCCACATCTAAACTATATTCGTAGTTATGCTCAGGATGGAAAAAACTTTTTTGAAAACCCTCCTCTTTCATCCCTCGTAATAACTTGGTCCATCTATGATGTACTCCTTTTAAAATTTGCATAGAAGATTCTATGGGTAAGTCATAGTCGGTTAATGTAGACCATGCTTGCTCATTATATGTTTTGATTTTTGGTGAATCTTCTGTTAAAGACCATTTAAATCTAATGATAGAGTTCATATGGCTATCCGCTAAATGATGGATAACCTGCCTTGATGTCCACCCATTAGGTCGATAAGGTATGTCAAGTTTATGTTCACCTAATTCGGATATCTTGACAGTAAGATTTTCAGGAAGCTTCTCGATAGTGTCAATCCAAGATTGACGATCTTTGTTTGTTACATCTTTAGGTAATGAGAATCTGCCTACAGGAAATCGTAAATGCTCTATATTCATGCGCGATCTATTTTCAAAGGTTTATCAGATGGTAATTTTTCATATAAAAATAAGGTACAAGTAACTGCGCCAAGTAAAGGTGCGGCTATAAGACCGACAACAGGAATAAAGAAAAGAACATAACTAACTAGTCCTAGTCCAATGGCTGTACCCATGTGTTCCCGAGATATTTCGACACTTTCTTTGATGTTGTAATCATACTGCTCCAAATAATTATCCATATAAGCAAATCCAAGGTAAAAGCATTTGACACCAAAGCCAATAACAAGTGCAGCCCATTTTAAACCAACTGCGCTCAGTAGCCAAGTAATTATCATGACGATTACTAACTCCAGAAAGTATGAGCGCGCTACTACTTTAAACATTCTAATTTCAGCACGTACAAAATCTTTAAACTTAGGTGTGTATTCTCGATCCGTTAATACTCCGATTGACTTGATACAAAAGTGGAAAATAATAACTTCCAAAAAGAGAAGTAAAATATATTTAGCACTGCTGCCTTTTAGTATTCCCACGAAGAAATTACCTATATCGATGGTTAACATACCCATTGACTCCACAAGTCCGGTCTCATTTCCTCCTAACTTATCCATCCAATCAAAAAAAACCATGAATATCTGAAGAGACATTACTATAGCTATAAAAATACCTACACGTGTCGCCCATCCATATTTCCAAAATCCTTCCCAAAGACGATTCTCTTGTATAAAATGGTAAGCCTTTTTATGCATAAACAAAACCGAAATAAATTCTTGTATTTCATCTGAGACTTTCTCAATCATCGGACAATATTCGTTTTAAGTTGGACAGATTGTAATGCCTTTTCAATTAAATTAGAATTGGATTCATTCCATTGTTGGCAAGAAATGGCTAGCGCTTTGTAACCAAATTCATCTTTACTGCGCTTGATATATATTCCTGCCGTTCCCTCACTTTTATTTTTAGGGGTATACAGATACGCCACTTCAGTGTTTAGGATTTTTAGTTGGTGAAACGTAAATTCTGAAGCTCTTTTGATTTGTGTTGGGTTTAAATTAATAGGGAGAAAATAAGTATTCTTTTTAAAAAGCAACTCTAAGACTTGGTTACATGTCGAACAATCCACGATGTAATTAAAACTTTGATTGGGTTCGACTACACCTATTAATTTCACGGAATCCCGAAAAATTTTATGCAGCTTTTCATCTATATGCACTGCGTTGAAAAAGCTTGTGTAGTAATATCCATCAAAACTATTCCGTCCTTTGACTTCTAAAGGTGATGGAGAGTCATTTGTATAATACCCATCTTCGTAAATAAAGTTGATCTCTTTATTAGTAATTTCTCCTACATAAGAATCAATCCCTTGAGACTCTACATTTTTAAAATCCTCAGGCAATAATATTTTAAAAGAATCGGTTTCGACCCAAAGATTTTTACTCTTTAAATGATCTTTTTTCTGACAGGCTGTCGTTGCAAAAAATAATATGCCGAAAAACAGTATGTACCTATTCATTTGGCAGAGCTTCTATAATCATTGAAAATATTCGATTGAAATCAAAGTCGCTATTATGTCCCAATCTCACGAGTACTAAATCTTGCTCCGGAAAGACAGCGACACATTGTCCTTGAAAGCCATTAAATGAATACATGGAAGAGGGTAGGTCTTTAAATCGACATTGGTCATGATTTAACCAAATCTGCGCGCCGTATTGTGGCGTTTTATTATTTACTGGAGTCGTGCTGTACTCAACCCATCCTTCAGGTAGTATGCGCGTACTATCCACCTTGCCATCATTTAAATACAGCATACCAAACCTTCCCCAATCTCGGGCAGAGGCAAAACCAAAAGATGATCCGATAAAATTTCCTGATTCATCTGTTTCCATAAATGCAGTATTCATACCTAAGGGGTCGAATAAAGATCTCTTTGGGAAGCTCAAATAATCCTCAGTATTTCCTAAAGTTTTTCTTAGTATACCACATATTAAATTGCTTGTACCCGACGCATAATACCAATGTGTGCCGATAGGATATTCAAGTTCCTTGTTCTTGGCCAGGTCAACTATATCTTCACTCAGATAAAGAAGTTTCGTTATATCGGATACGTGTCCATATTCTTCCTCCCATGCTAAGCCCGAATTCATTTGTAAAAGATCATTAATGGTTATGTCCTTACGGTCGTCTTCTAACCATGTATCAAAAAGCGCGTTGTCCTCGATCCTCAATTTTCCCTGATTGACTAAAATTCCTATAAGAGCATTTGTAAAGCTTTTAGTCATAGACCAGCCTAGCTGAGGTGTATCCTCATCAAGACCATCTCCATATTTCTCGAAAATGATCGCCCCCTTGTATATCCCTAATAAAGTACGCGTCTCAAACTCATCGATAAAGGCAGAATCTATTGCTTCCTTTAATAGCTTATCATCAATAACTTGATTTAAGCTATCTCGATGTTTAAACTGTATGCCATTTTCATGATTCCTTGTAAATGGAGGAAATTCAATGTTGTAATCATCGTCCCCTTGAATCAATATGCAACCTAGACCAGCTTTATATTGGGCTTTTTGTGTACCCATTCCTAAAATACTCGCTTCTACAAATTTTTGACTTTCGTCAATATGAATCTTGGCTTTATTTATTGGGAAAAAACTAAGATCATATTTTTCGATATTCTCCAGAGGACGATCCGCAGCAAAATGACAACTACATACATTTTTAGCTGCGTATCCTGTTATGATTGGAATTTTTGGGCTTACCCAAAAGTAGCCGCCCATAAATAACAGAATAATAAAGAGGGTCAAAAATTTAAGTAGGCGCTTCATTTATTCGATTTCAAAAGATTTGTCCACAACCGTTTTACCCGACTTGAATCGAAGAAAATACTTTCCTGATGACAAGTAATATTTGCCATTTGATTTTGCTTTAGGATCCTTTTTAAGTTCTAAGGCTTTTTTTAATGTTCCTTTTTGACTTTCGTCAATACTTAAATCATAATTTACTTTGTTGACACCAGAATCGAGCGTGTATTCTTTTTTGGTTAATTGCTTTTTATCCTCTGTCAAAACCTCCATTGTAAGTTTTGATTCTCCCTTGCAGTAAACGAAGAGATCCATACCTGGCTCATATGTTTCCGTATTGAATCTGTATTTTTCTCCCCACCTCCCATTGTATCTAATTTTAGAAATGTCTTGTACAGCGAAATCTTCTGTTGAATTAGATTTGAAAAAGCGAATTGCACTCATGTCGTATTTGTAGATCGAACGACCATGTGTCCCAATTAAAAGATGATCAGCAACCTCTTGAAAGACCATGTCATGCACAGGTGTCATGGGCATGTCTCCATTTAGTCTAATGAAATTAGTGCCTCTATCAAAGGATATATAAGAACCATGATCGGTACCCACGACAATGATATCTTCATCCGACGGATCTTCTTTAATCACATTAACGGCTTCGATGGGTAATCCCTGACTTAAGTCCTCCCATGTTTTTCCGTAATCTTCAGATTTATAGACATACGCTTTTCTGTCATCATTTCTATAGTTGTTTAAACTAAGATATACTCTTGATTCGCTAAAAGCAGAAGCTTGGATTCTGCTAACCCATAATCCGTCGGGTAATCCTACTGAAATATCTTCCCAGTTATTGCCTCCATCTTTAGTTACGAAGACGGCACCATCGTCAGATCCTGTATAAATCAATCCAAATTTAAGTTTGGATTCATTGACGGAAGTCAAAGTGCCAAAAGGAACATCTCCTTTTTTACCTCCTCGGGTTAGATCCTCGGATATTTCTTCAAAATTATCTCCCTGGTCAAAACTGCGTAAGAGTTTATTTGCTCCCATATACAATATGTCTTGATTGTGTGAGGATAGATGAATAGGGGATTGCCAGTTCCATCGATACGGTCTATCTCCCAATTCGTGTTTTGGCGTAATGTATTGTCGATCCTCTGTTTTAGTATTCATTCTAAAATAATTACCAAACTGAAACCCGGTATACACCGTGGCATTGTCACGATTGTCTATTTGTATTTGCATACCATCACCACCCATGATTTCGCGATAAGGATACTGTCCGGTAGAATGCCATCGAGTGCCTCCTTGATAGTTGTTAGAACCTACCCAGACGCCGTTGTCTTGTAGCCCACCATAGACATTGTATGGTTTAGCGTAATCGACATTGATGTAATAAAATTGTCCAACTGTCGGAGAGTTGCATTTAATCCAATTTTGACCATCATCATAACTTATGTTGACACCGCCATCATTACCATTAATTAAATGCCCATCAAGACTAGGATTACACCAGAGAGCATGATGATCCACATGTACATTGTCACCATTTATGTTTTTAAAATTTTTACCCCCGTCTTCTGAGACAAAAATTGGAACACCCATGATGTATATTTTATTGGGATCCTGAGGTGACACGCGAATCTGACCAAAATAATATCCGTAACTGTTGAACACGGAGTTTATATAGTCGTCATGTGTTTTATTCCAATTTTTTCCGCCATCCTCCGATAGATAAACCTCTGCAGCAATGACAGGAGTATCAAATAAAAGCCGATTAGCATCTTCAAGATATTCGGCTAACGCAGCAGGTTTAATCTTTTCATTGGCCACCATTTTTTTGACTTTGCTAGCGCTATATTTTTTTGGGAATCCATTTGATTTTAAAAACAATTTGAGATCCTCATCTTTAATTTTGGCGAAAGCCGATTTGTCCATTGTTTTAAAATAATCCTTCTCTAATTCGTCTGATTCTGTTTTTGGTGTTACTGGCCGACGATTATAATTATCTAAGATGGCATATACATATTTACCATCGGCACTAATATCTATACCTATTCTTCCAGTCCCGTCACCATCAGGAAATCCGCTTGTACTGAGACTAACTTTGTTCCAACTCACCCCACCGTCTACACTTTTGTAAATACCGGATCCTTTACCAGATTCCACAAAATTCCAAGCTTTTCTAATTCGATGCCACATGCAAGCATATATGACATTGTCGTCGCTTGGATCGACCTTTAAGTCGACTGCGCCAGTTATTGAATCAACAAACAATGTATGTTCCCAACTCGTACCTCCATCGTTAGAAATATAAACACCCCGCTCATTATTTGTAGAATAGAGTTTACCCAATGCGGCTACAGCAACTTTGTTTGGTTCGTCCGGAAATAAACAAATTCGACCAATATGTTCTGTGTTTTCTAAACCACAGTGCGTCCAAGATTTACCTTGATCCTCACTTTTGTAAACCCCATAACCCGCATAAGAAGACCTGCTCGAGTTAACTTCGCCGGTACCCACGTAGATGACATTATTTTTCCAATCGACAGCAATATCTCCAATGGTCATGACAGCCTCATGGTCAAAAATAGGAGAGAAGCTTGTGCCATTATTATTGGTGTACCACAAGCCGCCAGAGGCATAGGCCACATAAAACTCGGAAGGCTTGTTAGGATTTACGTCAAGATCGGCCACTCGGCCACTAAAAACAGTAGGTCCAATATTTTGAGGAGTCACACCATCTAGTGGTGAATTTTCTTTAAGATCAAATCGCTTATTAAACCATTCCTTGTTTTCTTGACTATAGCTCAAAAATGGGATAATTATAAGTAAAGCTAACAGACGAATTTTCATGCTGATGTAATTTTCAGCAAGATAAAAAAAGCCGATCAAGTATTTCATTGACCGGCTTTGTAACATGGTTGGGGTTATATTAGTTTTCTGACATTTTATCGATGACTAGGTTTAAATCACTCATCGATAATTCGCCTCTTACTTTGGCTAAAATCATTTTATTATCATCCGATGTTATATACGCGAATGCACTAGTTATAACATCTCCATTATCCTTTGAAAATACCTCTACCGTATTTTTACCTTCTCGAAGTTGTATCAACTGGTCATAACCATTGTCTCTAAACGAGGATACCAATCCTTTTACCACGACTTTATTATCTGCCACGTTATCGTAAATTAAGAGTTTCACTTGGTCTACACGACTTTCAAAACTCATATCTTTATTACCTTCTTTTTTTAATTCCTCAGCTATGAACATGTTTATAAAATCGCCTTCTAAATTTAATTTGATTGTATGTTCATCAGACTGTTGGCTTTGAAAAAATGCATCAAAAGCATCCTGAGCTACAGAATTTAATGTAGCGCCAATAAGGAATAATCCGAATATCATCAGTTTTTTCATATCACTTAATTTTCAGTTTTATTTGTATTTTTTTCTTTTAAGAAAGAGAAATCTGTGTTTTCAAAAATGTGCAATGGCAATTCAGTTTTTAGATTTACCAATGCGAAAGAATCATCTCCATTTGCAAGGATTACCAATCCTTTTATTATGTCTTTTTCTTCATGGACAAGGACATTTACATTAGCGTCCGGATTTCTAACAGACAAGTACTCCTCGTAAATTCCATCTTTTTTGACTTCCGTCAATAGATCCTTTATGGTCGCACCCGAGATATTGGATCCTTCATCAATGACTAAAAATCGAATTCTTTTAATGTGTTGGCCAATACTCAAATATGCCTTTTCGTCCTCGTTTTCAGCAAAACGCGAAGCCCAATTAGTACCAGAACGAATGATCCATCCAGGGATCGTCATGGCGATTGATCGCTTTTGCTCTTTATGATCGTCAATGAAATTATCAAAGTGACGACTGGGCGAACTACAAGAGGCAAGAGTGCAAATTAAAACAGATAACAGCAAGAACCTTTTCATAGTTGGGGTTAAGCTAGGCTTATTTTTCTTCAAGTTTTTCTAAATGCTCAGCGCCATCGATATCAAGCGACTTAGCTAGTCTAGCGATTTTATTTAAGTCAATGTTACCTACGAAACTCATCATGACGAATTCGTCACCACCCACGAGTAGTAGTAGCTCATTGATAACGTCATTAGACTCTTTAGTTAAAAATTGGACATTGTTTTCTTTGTCCCTCACGGTCATAAGTACTTCGTACTCACGCGTGTTAATCGTACTCATAGCTTCCTTATAAAGAGCAGGAGCGTTGGTGTCTGATCTTAAGATTCTTAAGCCTTCAATGCCTTTAATCAAATCTTTAAGATCTTCATTTTCGTTTTCAGAAAGCACCTTAGTTACCATTTGGAACATTTTAGGGCTTACATAGACAGTAGTAAAAGTCTCATCGTCATAGTATTTGCTAAAATACTTCTCAATGGCATCGTTTTGGGCGATTATACCCGATCCCATACCGATCAAGACTAGTGATAAAATTAATTGCTTCATGATGTTATCTGATTTGGTTAGTTTAATTACTTAATACTATTTACTGCTTTAATTTTCTTTACATTGTCGTGTATCGTATTAGAACTCTTATCAAATTTTACTGATAGAAAGGCTAATGCATCTTTTGTGATTCTTAGTGCTTCTTCCGCATCTTCTACTTCATGTACATAAGCAGAATTAGTTCCTTTAATGTTATCCTCCGTAGATTGATATAACCAAAAGGCAGAGAATAAAACTATTCCTATAGCAGCCACAGACATTAATCTACGTGTCAACGAAATAGTCTTAGCGACAGGCGTTGTGGAATTCAAAAGTTTAGTTCCTGATTCTAGATTGAGACTACTTGTAAGACCACTCTCTTCGCCAAAAAAGACAAATAAATCTTTATAGTCTTCATGGTCAGGGTGTACATTGTTTGATCCAAAATAGGATTTCAATTGAGCTTCATCCTCTAGAGATGATTCACCTTCCCAGTATTTGTTTAATAATGCTTCGATGTTTGAATTAATGCTCATTGCGCTTTGCGAATTTTAGTTTAAGTGCCTTACGGGCTCTATGTAAAATAACTTTCACCTGATCTAGGCTTAGTTCTAGTGTTTGACTAATTTCTTTGTAGCTCATCCCTTCAATATCTCTTAAATGGACCACCATCTTTTGTCTTTCAGGCAAGCTGTCAATCATTTTTCTAACTTTCATGACAAGCTCTTGTTTTTCTAAACTTATCTCAGGGTTATCCTGGTGATCTTTAATGTGATGGAAGTTGTCAATGCTGCTTGTGTTCATTTTCTTCGCCCGTTTTTTGTCAATTGACAAGTTTCGAGTGAGAGTCATACACCACGCTTCCTTGTTTTCAATTTGGAGAAACTGATCTTTCTTCTTCCAGATTTTTACTAGCACTTCTTGGACAATATCTTCCGCTTCAAAACTATCTCCGACAATTCTATAAGCGAATCTGTAAAGCTTGTCCTTAAATGGTAGTACGAGTTCCATCAGTTGTTCTGCATGCATTTCAGTAGGTAGACGCTAGTGAATAAATAATGTTACAATCTCAGAAATTTTAACATTTAGAGCGAAGCTACTAACTAATATGAATTTCTATCGTTTTACTCTAGGGTAATGCCTTAATAAATGTCATTTTTGCTGTAGCATGTTTGGAATAAAGCAAATAGATAAACTTGTGACCTCCTCATTTATGGGGCCTTATGTGGTTGCTTTCTTCATTGCAGAGTTTGTTCTGCTCATGCAATTTTTATGGAAACAAATAGATAATATCTTAGGCAAGGGGATTTCCTTTTTTGACATTATGGGTCTCTTAGGGTATTTGGCAGTGACTTTAATCCCAATGGCAATACCCTTAACTATCCTTATCTCTTCCGTTTTGGTGTTTGGAAACATGGCTGAGAGATATGAACTCTCCTCGATGAAGTCAGCTGGTGTGTCTTTGTTTCGAATTATGAGAGCAGGTATGGTTATCGCTCTTTTGACCTTTCTTTTTTCTGTGGTGTCTTCTAATTATTTATCTCCCAAAGCAAACTTCGAATTTTTATCAAGACTTGATGCCATTAAAAAAGCTAAGCCATCAATGACTATCGAGGAGGGCATTTTTAATAAGGATTTTCGGGGGTTCGCGATAAGGGTGGCTGAGAAAGATCCTGATGGAATAGGCATAAAAGATGTATTAATATATGATCATTCTGATCCAGACAAGAGTTTGGTAAATGTCATTCGTGCCAAGTCAGGTGAAATGCGCGTTACCGAGGATGGGGGACATTTTATCATGAATTTAAATGATGGGGTTCAGTATAAAGAACTAAAGGATAACACAGCGAGAGTAAAAGGGGTA
>JAHDBE010000055.1:6212-14258 GCA_020630555.1 Saprospiraceae bacterium | reverse complement strand
GAGGCCATGTCGCACAATTATTTGTCTTAAAATTTCCTGGATTAGCAAGTAGCCTAACTTTAACTGGGAGTTCTGGTTTGTTTGAAAATGCTATGGGAAGTAGTTTCCCTAAGCGCGGCAATTATGAGTTTATTAAAACCAAAACTGAATCTACATTTTACGATCCATCTGTGGCCACTAAAGAAATGGTTGATGAGGTATATGATATAGTGAATGATAGGAATAAAGCTATACGAATAATTGCGATGGCTAAATCAGCTATAAGGAATAATTTGGAAGATAAAATTGGTGATATTTCTATACCAACATTATTGGTTTGGGGTGAAGAGGATACTATTACTCCCCCATTTGTTGGCGAAAAGTTTAATGAATTAATACCCAACTCTAAATTGGTTATGATAAAAAAATGCGGTCACGCTCCTATGATGGAGAGACCGCATTTATTCAATAATGCGTTAAAGGAGTTTATAAACTCTATTACGCTTTCTAAGGCTTAATTGATTTAGACTTTTTAGCACGTCTATCTCTCTGCATCGGATTTTCTCTTTTAGATTGTTTTCTTTTGAAAACCTCAAATCGATCTTCTTCTTGACGCGGCGGATAATAGTTATTAGATCTATCAACATCAGCCGTTTCTAAATAAGGATCTAATACAAATTCAACAACCTTTTTATCTGAAGAGAAGATTTTAGTAAAATCTGTATTTCCCATTCTCCAGACTTCAGCAGGAAGACGTACTGTTTTTACGGAACCATCTTCATAAACCATGTCAAAGATTATCGGAGAGACTAATCCACCAACTCTTTCAAATTCTATTTCATAGAAGTATTTCCCTGATTCAAGGAGTTCCTTTTCCTTATCACTTAATGAATTTTTATACTCATCGAAATCACTTTCGTCTAGACCATCAACTTCTAAAGGATCGTAATTAGAATAGAAGTCTAAGATGCTAGGATCTTTTTCAGACAGTACTTCTATCTCTTTATTTCGTAAAATAGTAATGTTAACTGGCTCTTTGGCGCGTTTCTCTTGTGCCATTTCCTTTTTCTTTATAGGATTCATGTCATTAAGATCAAAAGCTTTGACATTGGTCATTGATAGATCTACATGATCATTAGTATAAAACCATCCTCGCCAAAACCAATCTAAATCGACACCACTCGCATCTTCCATTGTTCTGAAGAAATCACCAGGATAGGGTTGTTTGAAAGCCCATCTTTCACAGTAAGTTTTAAAGGCATAGTCAAAGAGTTCTCTACCCATTATAGTCTCACGAAGAATATTAAATGCAGTAGCGGGTTTGGCATATGCATTGGCACCGAACTGAAATATGGACTCTGAATTCGTCATAATTGGTGATATACGAGATTTATCACCTCCCATATATGATGTAATTTTATCTGCGGGACCTCTTCTTGATGGATATTCTCTTTCCCAGTGTTGCTCGGTTAAGAATTGTACAAAGGTACACATGCCTTCATCCATCCAAGTCCACTGCCTCTCATCTGAGTTTATAATCATTGGAAACCAATTATGGCCAACTTCATGTATTATCACCCCAATATGGCCGTACTTCATACGTTGTGTATATGTACTATCATCTTCACATCTACCATAATTAAAGCAGATCATTGGGTATTCCATTCCCATACTACCATCAATAGACCAGGCAGTAGGATAGGGATAATCAATAGTATAATGCGAAAACCATTTTACAGTATGGGCAACAGCTTTAGTGCTATATTGACTCCATAAACAATCGCCTTCTTTTACCCACATGGACTGCGCCATTACTGTTCTACCATCTTTCATCGGCACGCCTATAGCATCCCAGATAAATCTTCTTGAAGTGGCAAAAGCAAAGTCACGGACGTTGTCTGCTTTAAAGGTCCAAGTTTTTTTACCTTTCTTTTTGTCTTTCATCCTTTCTTCAGCTTCTTCTGCGGATGCAATTATTACTGGTTGAATGGTTTCTTTTGCTGCTTTCTTAAGGAGTTTTCTTTGTTTCTTAGAGAGCACCTTGTTAGGGTTTTGCAGTTCGCCCGTAGATGCAACTAAGTGATCTTCTGGGACGGTAATGTTAACTAGGTAATTACCAAAAGTTAGGGTAAACTCACCACGACCTAAGAACTGTTTGTTTTGCCAACCTTCTAAGTCATTATAAGCACAGAGTCTAGGAAAGTATTGAGCAATAACATAGACATTATTACCATCTTCCTCAAAATGTTCATATCCAGATCGTCCTCGATTCTTTTGGGTATTATTGATGTTATACCACCATTTAATCTTGAAGGTGAATTTTTGTCCTTTCAATAAGGGACTTGGAAGATCTATTCGCATCATGGTTTTATTTATGATATATTTTAAATCAGAACCACTGGCCGATTTAACCTCATCAATTTTAAAACCTCCATCAAAACTAGGATCGACATTGGATAAAGAGGAGAGACTTGTTCTATCTCCAAATTCCGAGCCTCTCATTTTATAACTGTCAGAATCTTTTGCCCTTACATTTTGATCAAGCTGTAACCATATGTAATCTAGAGCATCGGGTGAATTGTTAGTGTAGGTTATAGTTTCATTCCCTAGTAGTCTTTGATTATCATCATCGATTTCAATATCCATGACATAATCGGCCTGTTGTTGCCAATAAGAATTTCCAGGAGCCCCTGAAGCATTTCTATATTCATTAGGTGTTGGTAATTCTTGACCTAGCTGTTTAAAGGGATTTTGATTCGTATTTTCTTGGCCGAAACAGCTAATGCAAAAGCTCAGAAAAAATACAAGGTTTAAGTATCTCATAATTAGAATTGATTAATATTCTAAAAATAAGCTCTAAGCGATTTTAAATGAAAAAGGAAACCCTAAAAATGTGTTATTGTTCCACGTGGAACATATGTATTAAGTAGAATGTAATGTTCCACGTGGAACCTAACAAACAACAGCTCCTTGTTGGTTAATCCCAGAAATAAAGATTTTAGCTTCAATTTGATTCTCTTCAAACAAATTAATGGCTTCGTCCTTAATTTTTTCTGCGATTAGGGTATTGTGGCAAAAAGCAAACATAGATGGGCCTGACCCACTTATACCATGACCGAAGCAATCAGGATGATCGCATAAACTTCGTATTTCTTCAAATAATGGGATATTATGTTTACGGTGATCTTCAACAATACTATCATTTAGAAACTTCTTCATTGTTAGAAAATCTCCTCGTTGAAGAGCTGTAGTAAAGAAGGCTAGATTTGTACTTTGATGGATGTATTTAGAGAACTCAACTCGTGAGGGGAGAGATTTCCTAGATTGCTCTGTCGAAATTTGCACTTGTGGGTAAATAACCACGAAACATAAGCCTGAAGGAATGTAAAGCTTTAGATGTTCTATTTTATCCGAGTTACGAAAATCGGATAGAACAAATCCACCAAGCATACTGGCAGCTATATTATCTGCTGGACAATTAGGACTGACTACCCGTTCCCCAACTAAAGCATGCTTTAGAAGTTGACTCTTAGTTAATGGACGTCCTAAATACTCGTTGATAGCGAAAGCAGAAGCAACAGAGCTAGCAGCACTAGAACCCAGACCCGTACCTATTCCTAAACCTTTTCGTATTTCTAAATCAATACTTTCATCTAGAGCATCTAGTTCTCGGAGTAAACTTATAGCTGCGGCACCAGCGGTGTTTTGAGAAAGCTCGTAAGGTATTTTTGATTTTCCACCTTTAATTGTACTTATTTGCAGACCTGGCTTATCACCCTTTTTAATAATGATTTCATCACCTATAGATTCAAGGGCAATACCAATAAGATCGAAACCGACTGAAAGATTACTGATCGTAGCTGGGGCGAAAACTTTAAAACCTGCCATAAATATTTGAAAATCAATGAATTATATACATATAAATTAATATAGGTAGACCTGCTTCCCACATATACACGAACTTATTAATTTCGTTGTACTTCATGCTTTTTTTTGTCATAAACCTGTAATGAAAATGCATCTTAAAAGGATTACTATTTTATCAATAGCTTGTTATGTTTTAGTTATCGGATGTCAATCCGATTCATCTAATTCTGTAAGAAATCAAGAGACAGCAGAAGCAGATTTCTCAATATACGAACTGAAGTCAAGCTCTGAATCTGGGATAGATTTCAATAATGAGATTACGGAAACTAAGGATATAAATACAGTGACATTTGATGGAATGTTGCAGGGTGCGGGAGTAGCAGTCTTAGATTTTAACAAGGACGGGCTACAAGACATTTATTTTGCGGGAAATCAAGTAGGCGATAAGCTCTTTGAAAATAAGGGTTCACTCAAATTTGAGGACGTTACGGAAAAAGCAGGTATTACAGATGATGGAAACTGGAGTACAGGAGTATCAGTTGCAGACGTTAATGGAGATGGTTGGGATGATATTTATGTATGTAAGTTTCTCTATGACAATATTACGCGTCGAGAAAATAAGCTATATATAAACCAAAAGAATGGACGCTTTAAAGAGGAAGCGGCAAAGTATGGAATTGCTGATAAGGGATATGGAATTATGGCTAATTTCTTCGATATGGATAATGATGGTGATTTAGATATGTATTTGGCTAATCAGCCTCCAAACTCACTTGACGAAAAGACGAAGTTAAAAGGAAAGAGAGATTTAATATACTCTGATAGATTGTTTGAATTTAACGGTCAGCGATTTATAGATGTAACCAAGAAAGCAGGAATGTTAGGATATAACTATTCCCTGTCTACGACTGCAGCAGACTTAAATAATGATGGTTTAACAGATCTATTCGTTGCTTGCGATTATGAAGAACCAGATATGTTATTTTATAACCAAGGATCTGGTCAATTCTCGAATGACATCGATAATGCCATGAAACACCTGAGTAACTTTAGCATGGGTGCGGATATCACTGATATTAATAATGATGGTCTTCTTGATATTTATGCTGTGGACATGGTCGCTGAAGACAACTTTCGACAAAAGACAAACATGAGCGGAATGAACCCAGAAAAATTCTGGGCACTAGCAAACAACGGATACCACTTCCAGTATATGTTTAATGCATTACACCTTAATAATGGTAATAATACATTCAGCGAAATTGCTCAAATGGCAGGAATTTCTAACACGGATTGGAGTTGGACACCATTGTTCATTGACATGGATCACGATGGATTAAAAGACTTAATGATTACCAATGGTATCATTAAAGAGATGAGGAATAAAGATTATGAGATATGGCGTACAAAGCTTGTTGAAGAGAAACGTCGAGAGATGGCCGCTAAAGGGATTCGTAAAATGGATCTTGATCCTCTAGAGATTGCTAACAAAGCACCTAAGAAAAAGTTGGCTAACTATTTATACAGGAATACGGGTGATTTAAAGTTTGAGAAAAAACAGAACGAATGGGGTTTTAGTAAAGAGGGTTGGTCACAGGGTGCCGCTTATGCTGACTTCGATAATGACGGTGATTTAGATCTTATCATAAATAATATGAATGAAACTGCCGACTTATATGTAAATAAAACGGTAGATAAAGATTTAAATAACTACATCGCCATTGAATTAGAGGGGTATGCAAATAACTCTGCGGGAATAAATTCTAGAGTAGAAATCCTTTACGGAGATCAAAGACAAATCTTGGATTATTCACCTTTCAGGGGGTATATGTCCACGAGTCAAGACATTGCGCATTTTGGCTTAGGTGGTTACAATAAAGTAGATATCAAAGTCACTTTTCCCGATGGAAGTGTGGTAACTAAGAGTAACATTGACGCTAATCAGACTATATCTGTTTCACATTCTGAGAGTAACAGCAAAAGAGGCCCAAGCAGAAATCAACAAGGATGGTTTGCCGAAATCAATTCTGAGATTTCGCACAAGGAAAATGAATTCGATGATTATAGTCGAGAAATATTAATCCCATATAAGATGTCGTCTCTTGGACCTCATCTTGCTATTGCTGATATCAATAATGATGGAAATGATGATTTATTTATTGGAGGTTCAGTTGGACATGCTGGTCAAATTTGGTTAGGAGACGGAAACAGTTTTCAAGCTACCAAACAAGAATCATTAGAGGCAGACCATAAACACGAAGATGGTGGTGCTCAGTTTGGTGACATAGATGGAGATGGTGATTTAGATTTGTATGTAGCTAGTGGGGGAAATGAATATAATTTAGAAGCCAGTACGCCTGCTTACCAAGATCGGATTTATTTTAATGATGGAACTGGGACATTCACGAAAGTGCAGAACTTACCTTATATGAATCAAAGTTCGACGTCACCAGTATTTTTGGATTTTGATGAGGATGGTGATCAGGATATTTTTGTTTGTGGAAGACAGTATCAAGGCAAGTATGGTATGCCCATGTCTAGTCTTCTTCTCGAACAAAGAGAGGGTCGATTCGTAGATGTAACCACTGAAAAAGGAGCTGAGTTTTTGAACTCGGGTATGACAACAAAAGCTGCATGGAAAGATATTGATGGTGACGGACAAAACGAATTAATTACATGTGGAGAGTGGATGCCGATAATTATCTATGAATTTAATCAAGGAAAATTTTCTAAAAAGGCGAATCAAAGTTTAAAGAATACAAAAGGGATGTGGAATACCATGGATCTTGTAGACATAGATGGCGATGGTGATTTGGATATCATAGGAGGAAACCTTGGATTGAATAATAAGTATACCGCATCGGTCGACAAACCATTCAAAGTGTTTGTAAATGATTTTGATGAAAACGGCACTCATGATGTGTATCTAGGGTATTACGATAAAGAAGGGGTGTGTTATCCCGTAAGAGGTCGACAATGTTCTTCTGAGCAAATGCCTTTCGTTAAAAAGAAATTTGAGTCTTACGAAAACTTCGCATTGGCCTCAATAGAAGAAGTCTTGGATGGTAAACTGGAGGGTAGTGTTATGAATGAATGTCAAACGTTTGCACACACGGTTTATTTTAATGACGGAAAAGGGAATTTTGAATCCAGAGAGTTTTCTAGAGAAGGACAAACCTCACCCGTTTATGGAATCGTTACTTATGATTTTAATGACGATGGGATATTAGATGTATTCATGTCGGGAAACTTATATGATAGGGAGGTGGAGACAACGCGTTCGGATGCAGGTACCGGTCATGTTTATATGCAAACAGAATCAGGTGAGTTTATTTATGCACCTGCAAGAAAAACGGGCCTATGGGCTAATAAGGATGCCAGGGTAGCTAAGAAGGTAAATAGAAAAGGCAAGACTCCGTTAATTGTTGTTGCTAATAATAATGATAAAATGCAAATTTTCGAGAAGCGAAATTAATAGCCTACGGCTTGACCATCTTTTCGAGATTCACTGGCGCCTAGGTATACTTTATTTTGGTCATCCCACATAATGGCCTGATATCCTCCAAAACCCCCGACGTTATAGGACACTTTATGTCCTCGCCGTTTTAGTCCTCGTATAACTTGGTAATCATATCCAGATTCTAAAAAGACAGTTCCTCCATCCGCCATTATTTCACCAGTGGGTTGTGATGATCCACCGTGTTGGATACGTGGAGCGTCTCCCGCTTCTTGAAGATTCATTCCGAAATCGATTAAGTTGATAACGATTTGAGCATGACCTTGTGGCTGCATTGCTCCACCCATGACACCAAAACTGACATAAGGTTTGCCGTCTTTTGTAATAAATGCAGGTATGATTGTATGAAAGGGTCTTTTACCAGGAGCATAAACGTTATGATGACTTTCGTCAAGGCTAAACAATTCACCACGATCTTGTAGAATAAAACCAAGGCCAGGTGGAGTCATACCCGAACCCATACCCCGGTAATTACTCTGTATGAGGCTTACCATATTTCCGTCCTTATCGGCTACAGTGAGATAAATGGTTTCGCCATGATTAAGTTTACCATGATCATAGCGTCTTGCGGAGCGATCCTTTATTAATTTGCGACGTTCGTTGGCGTATTCTTTGGCAATGAACTTTTCGTAAGGAATAGTATTGAAATCAGGATCGGCATAAAAGTGAGCGCGATCCTCAAA
>JAHDBE010000055.1:3631-6112 GCA_020630555.1 Saprospiraceae bacterium | reverse complement strand
GTCTTAGCAACATCCCCTTTATAGAATCCATCTCTTCCGTCTTTAGCAATCTTAGATAAAGTGTTAGCTAAGAAAGGGTTTTTAAATATTTCACCCTTTTTAGGCGCCTTACCATTAGGTGCATAGACTTCTGAAAAACCATCATATTTGGATAAAAAATTAGCACTTCTTCCCCAGTAATAAGCAATTAGTTCAGACACAGGAAATCCATTTTTCGCATACTCAATAGTAGGATTTAATATCTCCGGCATATTAAGTTTTCCAAATTTATTATGCAGTTCAAACCACCCATCGACACAACCCGGAACCGAAACAGGTAGCGGACCATACGCAGGGATTTTTTCGTACCCATTTTTCTTAAACCAACCAAGGGTGAGCGATTGAGGTGAACGTCCCGACGCGTTTAATCCATATAGCTTTTGACTCTTAGCATCCCATACAATAGCGAATAAATCACCGCCAATTCCATTACCAGTAGGTTCCATTAAACCCAGGCAAGCATTCGCAGCAATTGCTGCATCAACTGCCGAACCCCCTTTTTTCAATATTTCTAATCCAACCTGACTTGCTAAGGGGTGAGACGTACAAACCATACCATTTTGAGCGATGACTTCTGATCTAGTCGCAAAGTTGTGGCCGGTAATTCGATCTTGTGCATTTAAGACTTGCGTCAATGCAATGAATACGACTAATAGGATATATCGGTTAGAGAAAACATGAGACATAATATGGTTCAATTTTATTCTTAGCTATAAATATAAAAAGAGACTTTTCACATCCACTTTCTTTTCCACTCGAGAATGTACAGGAATGCATGGCTACGATAAGGAGACCAATCTTCTGTGAGCTCTCTAATTTGACGCTGGAATTTTGTATTAGGATCTAGTCCAAATTTAGTGACCATCACTTTTTCCATATGGTAATCCTTCGTCGGAAAGACATCTTTGAAACCTAAGGTATAAATCATGATCATTTGAATAGTCCAAGGTCCAATACCACTAATGGATTTTAATTTGGACATACATTCTTCTTGAGATAGTTCTGACCAATTAAAGTCATGGTTTTTAAAATAATTAATAACACCATAAATGGACTCTGTTTTCTTGTCTGATGGTTTCATTTTCGCGAAAGCGAAAGGCTCAAACAATTCGAAATTATCTACGGTCAATTCTTTTAAACTACTTTGATCAAAAGCTTTTTGAAAAATCTTTTTCGTACTACGATAGTGAATTTGTTGTTCGATGAGACAACTCATTAAGTCATGAAAAACATTATTAGTAGAGTCAATAGAGTAAGTGGGACACTCTTTTATTATAGTAGATAAAATCTCATTTTTCTTAGATAAATGCTCGCGAATATGCTTTTGGTCTTTCACAAAGAGTTAACCAATAACCAAAGCGTCTTGTTTAGTCGATTAGATCAAAAGCATTAAACATTCATTTTCTTTGGCGCGCATTTTTAATTGTTCTTCTTCGGTTTTATCTCCATAACCAATAAGATGTAGAACTCCATGAATAATAACTCGATGCAATTCTTCCGTAAACGAGATACCTAAGGTTAGTGCATTTTCTTTTACACGATCCACACTAATAAATAAATCCGCCTCTAAAGGATTTTCACTTAGTGGAAAAGTTATGATGTCTGTATAGTAATCGTGTTGGAGGTGATTCTTATTTATTTCTAGAAGATAGTTGTCTGAGCAGAAAACATAATTAAGGACACCTAAAGACGAACCCGAAAGAGAAATAACCTCCTTTATCCAATGAGATGTTTTTTCCTCATCATCTAATGAGAATGAAATATCTTCAGTATGAAATAAAATGGAACTTTCTAACAAGGCTGATCAGATATCAAAATACATTTCTACTGTACGGCCTTCGTTCTTGAAACGAATTTCGTCACAAAGTTCTTTCATAAGAAATACGCCTCGACCACCGCAGCATTCGACATTTTCAGGAGAGGTAGGGTCGGGAATAGAGTTTGGATTAAAACCATGTCCTTGATCAGAAACGCTAAAACAAAGACCTTCTTTAGTTTTTTCTAAAGCAATATTTACCTCCTTCTTTTCATCCTTGTTGTTGCCATGAATAATAGCATTATTCACAGCTTCGGTGAGACTGATTAAAATGTTTGGATATTGCTCATCGCAGATATTATATTTCTGTGTGACCTTTTGTACAAAAGTCTCAATTTTAGAGATTGACGTCATCTTAGATGGAAGAACTAGCATATCATCTACAATTTTAGTCATGAAGCGTTGTAGTTATTCTCCTGATTTTAAAGACTGATAGTACTTATCAACAAGTACTTTAAAATACGGTCTTAGGTCTGGAGAAGTGGCTCTATAAATTTCTACTTCCGCTTCTCGTTTCTTTAAATATTCTTTTAATGAAGGAGGAAATTCTCGTTTTTTATCACTCGTTCTTTCCGCCTTTCTTTTGTTTTCATATTCTCTTTCTCTCTCGGCTCGCTCAGCTTTTA
>JAHDBE010000055.1:0-3531 GCA_020630555.1 Saprospiraceae bacterium | reverse complement strand
TCTTCAAGGTGCTCGAGACTTTTCTCAAGGCTTTCTTCCACTTCAAATACTTTTTCGGTGACAAAAGTTTCAATTTGCGAGACTCTTTTGCTTAACGCAAACAAACTGTCACTTATAAGTTTAAAGTCATCTTTGAGTTTGAATTGAGTTTGTACGTTTTCTACGTACTTAGGAGTGTTGACTTCTGGGGTATTAATCAAGTTGTCGTAAAGGTCTTCTTGATCAAATGACATGTCTACTAAGTTCTCCAAAAGTTGTCTTAGAGCTTGCATGTCTTCTTCCATTTGTTCCATCTCTCCCGACTCCATAGAAGATTGCAAATTCCCTGCCATGCTTTTCATTTTCTCAGCGGCTTTTTTCTGAGATTCTGAGGCATCTTGTTTTTTATCCTCATCTAACTGCTCCATACTTTCGTCAAGATCTTCTTGAATTTCTTCCATTTGCTCCTCGTTGTCATCTCCTAGATCTTTTGGTGGGCTGAGTTCTTCATTCTTTTCTTCGAGTTCTTCTATTTTCTCTTTTATCTCTTCAAACTCCTCGTTTATTTCTTCTTGCTCTTTTTTGAGTTCTTCGTTGGTTTTAGATTCTTCTTTCGTGTCTTCACTGAGTTCTTCCTGTTTCTCTGCAAGTTCTTCAAGCTTTTCAATTTGCTCCTTGATCTCTTTTTCCATTTCAAGTTGCTTGAATAGTTCCATCAAACGATCCATTTCTTGTTCCATCTGACGGTCGTCCATTTCCATCTCTTCCATCATGTCAAGAGCTTCATCTTTATTTAACTCTTCAAGCATCTCTTGAATCTTTTCCATGAGTTCTTGAGTCTCTGGATTTAAAACCTCTTCGAACATTTTTTGAAGTTGCTCTTGCTTCTCAAGGATTTCTTCTTTTTGCTCGGAGATCTCATCTTGCTTTTCTAGATTTTCATCAAACTTCTTTTTAGCTTCTTCTAATTTCTTTTGAAGCTCTTCTTGTTTTTCGAGTAGCTTTTCAAGTTCCTTTTTGTTTTGCCAGTCTAGTTCTTTTTCTTGAAGGAGTTTTTCACGAAGCTTTTTATATTCTTCGCGAAGCTTTTTCATTTCGTCGAGTGATTCTTTAAGATTGTCTTTAATGTCTTCTTCATTTTTCTCCTCTTCTTCCTTTAACTCATCGATCGAAGGTTTTTCAAAAAGCATAGGATTAGTCCGGGCCGATTTAGAACCGTTAATAGCGTCGTTATCTTTGGTTTCGAAATAGAAACTCAATTCGTCCCCGGGTTCAAGATTTAAATCATTGACATCAAAGGTATAGTCATAGCTTACGCTGTTAGAACTTGGTTTTGGTAGCTTAATGGACTTAAGACCATCACTTGAACCATTTTCGTGTGTAATCGTATAATTGAAGCTTAAATCACTTAAACCATAATCATCTGATGCCTTACCCACGAAAAACATGAGTGTTTTTTCAGTACTATCTATAAACCGCTCAACACTAATTGTTGGGTGTTGATCTTTAACCACGTTTATATTGTATGACAAAGAATCACCTCTGGAGATGTATTTGTTAGAAATAAAAATCTTATAGAAGGCATCCTGTAATAATCGTCTTGAAAACTCGAATGTTTTGGATCCTTTTCTTTCCGCTTTCGCGAATGATGATCGATTAAATACAACTTCAAGGTCCTCCGTATGATCGACGTCAAAAGACCAATAAGCTCTGGTTCCTTCTGGGGCTACGATATCTCCAATGTTAGAGATGCTTTCATCTTTTCTTCCAGTATAATTTGGATAATCGAGAGAAACAGAGAATTCAAGTATACTTGGTTTTTCAAGTACGTCTAAGATAAACTCATCTGTTTTTACAATTCCTGAGTAAATAGAAAAAGGTGTATCCTTTTGAACATTTTTAAAGGTATAGGAAAACTGATCAGGAGAAACCTTTTCCATACGGTATTGAAAATTATCATATTCAATGAAAACTTCAGCAGGGTAAGCTTCACCAGAAACGTTTATGTTTAATTGGTAATCCTCGTACTGTAAGACTTTGAGATCCTCTTTGTTTAGGTTAAATGAAAAAGGAGCTTCTCGTTCAAAGTTTTTATCGTTGTTTATTATTCTATGCGTGCTGTCCGTAATTATACTAGGAGCCGAAAACAATAAGACTAGCAAAAGTAGAAATGGTGGTAATGCGTATTTAAGGTATTTTCTGTTTTTACTTAGGTCGATGGCTTTTTGGAATGGGACAAGTTTGATTTTCTCTGACTTTTGATTAATGCTGGCTTCGATTAAATCAATACTTGCACCACCAGCTTGCTTTTTTAATTGAAGTACATTGAGAAGTTTATCTTTTATATCTCCAAAATGATCTCCAATGATCTCTGCAGCTTGCTCGTGCGAAATTGTTCTACCTAATTTAAAGTATTGAAAAAGCGGTGATATAAACCAAAACCCTAAAGCACAGAGTGAGATTAATATGAAAGAGAAGAAGAGTAGTTTTCGCGGTCCTGTCCCGAAATAAAAGTAATGTTCGGCCAAATTAAAGACCAGAAACAAGGCCAATATCAAACCTACAGAATACAGAAATCCACGAATCATTTTATTCGTATAGTACTTACGAATAAAACCATCTAATTTCTCAATCAACACGTTGTAGTTGCTAGATTGATCACTCATAAATCAACGCAATTTAATTTCTCACTAAAATGTAGATATTAGGCTCTAGTCTTCTTCTGATTCGACATAGAAAAGTATGCCTTATTCCTCTAAAAATCAAGCAATAATGCCAATAAACGACGTTAAAGTCCTTTATATCGCATTAGTAAGTTTTCATCTTTCTCAGAACTTATGATGTTTTCTAAAATTCTTTGAAGAGACTGTACTTCATTCGTAAACTTGGATTCTTCTGATTCCATTGATTTCATATGGTCTAATACCCCAGAAATATTCTTAGTAAACAAGAATTTCTTCATACTGTTTTCCGATGGATCCAATGGTACGGATTGGATTCTTTCCACGGATTCTACTATACCTGTCGGAGACATCTTTTTTAGCAACTTACTATACTTGCTCATTACAGGGAATATTTCAAATATTGAGCCCCGAATGAGTTTGTCTTCAATAAAGGGGAGTTGATTTTCTCCACCATGATTAAGATATACGTCGACTATGGCATTTTGAACCAAAGAAGAGTTTTCAATACTTAATGAATCCGCAATTAACATGGCTTTTTTACCATCTCGATTACTAATTATACGTAACGCTTGAGCCACACCGGGATATGCTTCTTCTTTATTAATGACTTCTGAGGCCAATCCTTCAATATCAGAAGCATCAATCTTATCTAAATATTTTAAAGCGGCCGCTCTTGCGAATGAATATGAATCGTTAATCGCTATGTCTTTCATTTTTAAAATAATCTTCTCCTCATTCGATTTAGGAAACTTATTAATCGCCCTTGCACGAATAGGACCATATGGATCGTCAATAGCTAATGCCAATAGGTTTTCATTTGACGAAAGTCGACGAAGAGATAAATATCTGTCTCTATAATTAGGTGAAA
>JAHDBE010000054.1 GCA_020630555.1 Saprospiraceae bacterium | reverse complement strand
AGGGTAAAATCTCTTTATACATTAATTCTAATTTCTTCCCACTTGATCATTTAACGGTATATCCATTAATGGATCTATTAAGTCCATTTGTACATGAAACACGATCAATTCGGAATTAGGAAATAACTTAAAGGCGTACATAAGAGCATTTCCACTGGTACGATCTAAACTAACCGGTACTAGAATTTTCTTCATAATTCTAACATTAAGAATTCATATCACTATGTCCTATCCACATTGGAATGCGACTATTTATCATCAGTTTTCGCGTTTTACTTACATGAAACAACTGATCTAAGAAGGACCTCTTTTTTCTTACTAGGGCCAATAAGTCCGCTGAAACTTCGTCGCAATACGTATTTAATGCCTCATCAAAGGATGTATCAATAGGAAGTTGGATAAATCGGACTTCACCTTTCGGGTAAACATTTTTCCATAAATTCAGAAGCGCACTAGGTTCATAAAGTCCATCATTCGTAAAATGGATTAAATCTATTGATGCTCCATGAATACGAGCAATCCTTGAGAGGTCATGCACTACATTGGCATCACTTTCTATATCATCACAGCAATAGACGATTTTTTTTATGGGCTTATACGTGCATTCATTAGGAACGAGAATTACCGGACAACTGGCATCACTAGCCACTTTAGTGGAAACTGATCCGAATATTTTCTTTTCAACGGATTTACCAGTCGACCCCATAACCACAAAGTCAATTTTATCACTATTTGATAATGCTATTATTTCTTTTGTAGGCCATCCTTGAATAAAATTTCCCTCAATTACTGGAGCTTCAAGGTCCGATTCATTTCGAATGTCCTGAATCTCATTTAAGTAACTATTAAATATCTTTTCTTCTTCTTTCGAATTATCATTTGATATAGCCGTGTATTCTGAAGCTTCTATCAAATCTGGCATATAAGTGTGTACAACCTGAATCATGGACTCCATTTCTTCTGCCATACGATATGCGAATCCTAAAGCATTTTCTGCTGCTTCAGAATAATCTAAGGGAACAAGAATTTTTTTCATAGTACCGTAATTTTCTTTTTCCAATATTTTCAGGACAACCCTTTTGACATATTCATTTATATCCTCTCCATTCCGTTCAAAAAGCACATCATCTATTTTCAAAGCAGGTACCTTTTGAATATCATTTGAAATAAAATCCTCGACGTTCTGATTCTCTACCATGGACACTTCAATGCCTGCTTTCGCGAACGTCTCTGACAATTGCATTTTTAAAAATTCGTAATTCTCTGATTGTGTACCGAACAATTCTACATTCAACATTTTATTCATATTTAGATTCAGCCGATCCGTCTACAGCTAGTTGATAAATAATATCATGTGTTGTCACTATCCCCACTACTTTTTGTTTTTCAACTATAGGTATAGCGTGAAATTTATTTTTTTTAAAAAGCTCTAAGGCTAGATTTACTTTGTCATCGGGGTTCAAATAAGCGACCCCTGAGGTCATAATTTTTGATATAGTATTCGTTTTAAGTCTGAAATTTTCCATATTGAAAGTCTCAGAATTTCGATCGTTAACCTTTTTAAATAAAAGGAGATCTGACACACTCACTATTCCTACTAATTCATCATTCTCTGTCACGGGAACATGGTGAATGTTGTTATTCTTAAAAACTTCATCCAAATCCCTTAATGATTGAGTCGGAGCCATCGTTATGGGCTCCGGAGTCATAATTGTGTGCAATGGTGCTAATAGGTTCATCTTTTTTTATTTCAAAAGTATTTCGGTATCTCTCTTTAAAAGATGATATTGCTCATCATAAGCGATGAGATTCATCATGGGAGAGGAAAACCTAAAAGACTTAGCGATAAAAATGCAGTCCATCATCGAAACTGCTATAGATGGTATCATAACAATAGACGACAAAGGCTTGGTAGAAACTATGAATACTGCAGCAGCAAGATTATTTGGATATGAGACAAATGAAGTGATTGGAAATAACATAAAAATGCTCATGCCCGACCCCTACCACAGTGAGCACGATGAATATATAAAACGTTACAACACAACACGCCAGGCTAGAATAATTGGCATTGGTAGAGAAGTCATTGGAAAAAGAAAAGATAGCTCTACTTTTCCATTCCGATTGGCCGTATCCGAAGTCATTTTAAATGATCGCGTCATTTATACTGGAATCATTCACGATTTGACGGAAGTCAAAGAAAAAGAAGAGGATCTATTAAAATTAAATGAGGCCTTAGAAGAGAAAGTCATCCAACGCACGAACGAACTTGAAAACACCATAAATAAGCTTCTTAAAACCAATACTCGAGGACAGCGAGAAGGATCTAAATTTGGCTTTAGCCAAAGAAAAAGAACTTGGTGAGTTAAAATCGCGATTCGTAAGTATGGCATCCCATGAATTTCGCACTCCCTTGAGCACCATAATGTCTTCCGCTTCTTTGATTTCAAAATATGTTAATGAGGAGCAAAACGAACGCCGGGAAAAACACATAAATAGAATAAAGACCGCCGTAAATAATTTGACCGGGATACTCAACGATTTTCTTTCTTTGAGTAAAATAGAAGAGGGTAAAATAGAAG
The DNA here is from genome assembly GCA_020630555.1 of Saprospiraceae bacterium. Taxonomy (GTDB): domain Bacteria; phylum Bacteroidota; class Bacteroidia; order Chitinophagales; family Saprospiraceae; genus JAHDCZ01. The sequence goes on along the minus strand of JAHDBE010000054.1, from coordinate 11,697 downwards.
TCCATATCTCCCCAATAATTTTGGAAGAACTTTGTTTAGAAACCATCGACGAACTAAAAGGTCTATTAAAATCGGGACAAACCATCGAACATATTCAGGAGGATACCATAGGTAGTTTTGAAACTGATCTTCGCATATTGAAAAACATCCTCTTTAATCTACTGTCAAACGCGATAAAATACAGCGGTCCAGAAACTACGATAAGATGTAAAACATTTAGTGAAGCTGAAAATCTGTGTTTTGAAATTATAGATGAAGGAATTGGAATACCGGAAGAAGATCAAAAACATTTGTTTAGCAGATTTTTCAGAGCGTCGAATGTGGAAAATATTCAAGGAACTGGTTTGGGTCTTAACATTGTTAAGAAATACGTCGAATTACTCGGTGGTAATATTTCATTTACTAGCACTCATGGTAAAGGCACCACATTTATTGTAAAAATTCCCATCTCATGAAAAAGATTCTAGTCATCGAAGATACATTTGAAGTAAGAGATAACCTTTGTGAAATTCTGGAGCTTGCAGGATATGAGGTAGAGTCAGCAGAAAATGGAAAATTAGGAATCGAGAAATTAAGAAGTTTTTCTCCAGACTTGATTCTTTGTGATGTCATGATGCCAGTACTAGACGGATTTGGAGTATTAAAAATTATCAATAAGAATCCAGCCTATAATCACATACCATTTATATTTCTTACGGCGAAGGCAGAAAAAACTGATTTTAGAAAAGGTATGGGATTAGGTGCCGAGGATTACATCACAAAACCATTTGACGACACAGATCTTCTAGATGCTATCGAAATGAGGCTAGCAAAAGCCGAGCGCATAAAGTCTTCATTTGATGGTTCTGAACAAGGTGTCCAACGATTCTTTTCAGAAGCAAAGGCAGAAGAGCAATTAGAAAAATTATCCTTAGATCGAGAGATCCGTTCCTATAAAACCAAGGATATGATTTTCGAGGAAGGACAAAATCCAAGATGGTTATATTTCTTAATAGACGGCAAAGTCAAACTTTTCCAAACTAACGATTATGGTAAGGAACTCACCACAGAATTATTAGGTCCAGGAGAATTTTTTGGTTATTCTGCGCTTGTTAATCATAGTAAATATGCCAATAATGCAGCGTGTCTGGAGGATTGTAATGTCCGTTTAATTCCTAAGGAAGACTTTAGCATTCTGTTATTTAACAATCGTGATTTTGGAGCACGCTTTATTAAAATGATGGCCAATAAAAAGCTCGATACAGAAAAACAACTCATTGATCTTGCATATGGTTCGGTTAGAAAAAAAGTGGCGAATGCTTTAATAACATTCGCCAAATCAACACAGACTGCTATAGATCAACCCATAAAAATTGTAGCACCTAGAGAGGAACTGGCTAAAACAGCAGGGACAGCTAAAGAAACTTTGATCCGAACACTATCAGATTTCCGAAGTGAAGACCTCATCGATATACACCCTAATTTTATTGAGATCAAAAATTTAGTGAACCTGACAGATATTCTAGGCTAAGCTACTATTATGCAGCCTCGTTTTGCTGATTTATTTTTATAATCACTGCTTTATTTTTCATTTTACCGGTAGAAGGCTTTTTAAAACTTACACCTAACATAGTGCTTAAGAAAATAGGTAAGGCTAATATTGCCAAGAAAGGTACTCCCAGAACAAAGGGCGCTATGACTACAACCATCATTAAATAAAATCTCCAAAGTATTGTATCGAAACTTGCACTAAAAAATCTCATGATTTGTATTATTTGTTTATTCAAATTTCATGATTTGAATACCTACAAATACTGATAAAGATCATGCGTAAAGATGATTATCGTCACTAAGAGATAACAGACTCATATTTCTCGAGCAAAATCTTTAATTGCTCTGAACCCAGAATTTTAAATACTACACAATAGGCCAACAAGACCACCAAAAAGCCTGCAATAAGATCAAGTATATAATGATGATTGCCATAAACAGCACCGAAACAAATTCCTGCTGTTAAAAGAGAAAAACCAATTACAAATTTTTTCTTCTTTAACTCAATACACCCCATGACTAAACTAAAAGCATTTCCAACATGAAGCGATGGCATCGCTCCAAATACATTAGGATTTCTATCGTACATGTTTTGAAATATGTCCACTCCAATTAATCGATCGAAGTTGGCCATACGACTAGACTCACCAAGTGTATCAGGAAAAAATTCAAAACCATACATCTCTACATACCACGGTGGAGCTGCAGGGACAATGAAGTACATTATAAAGCCTATTAGGTTTGTGAAAATAAATATCAAGCTAAAATGAATGAATACCCTTTTTTGATTTGTGAAGTACAAATACAAAGCGAAAAATAATGGAACCGGTATCCATGACAAGTAGCTCACGCCAGAGATAAAATCGAATAAAGGATGTTGGAAGTTAGCCAAAAACTCATTTGGCGTAAGCCTAGAGTCCAAATAATTAATTCCAAACAATGATTTCTCTAAATCGTAGAGGGATTGTATTTGTATCGTTCCAAATTCATAGTTTGGAAAGGCCCTTAGCGAATCATACAGGATGACATACAATATGATTGGTATAGATGCGAATAAAAACTGACGTGATTTTTTCGTGGAATAAAACAGTATCGTACTACAGATCCAAACAATGACATGCTCCATTCTTAGCTCTACAATGCAGTAAAACCATAAAAAGTAAAATATTGTAACAAGTATATACCAAAGGGAATCTTTGATTGATGTAGGGCTGTTCACAATAAGTTTTTAGAATTATAAGTTCAAGCTAAAAAAACGCATTCTATCCGAAAATATTAACAGACGAACGTTTGATTTTCTTGGATAGAAAGGAATATCCTCTGAATTAATTAAAGAATAAAATACATCCATGAAATACATTTTGACTTTATTGTTCTCTATTGGAATCATCACTTTAAATGCGCAGGACTTGAATGTCCCACTAATTACAGTGGACGCTTCATCGATCATTTATACAGCACCTAATGAAGTGATTCTACATTTGAATATTTCTAAAAAAGGGGACACCGTAAAAGAAGCACGGACAGAAAGTGAGACCCAAGTTAAAAATGTCATACAGTACTTAAAAAGTAGTGGCATTCCAAGCAAGCACATCCAGACGCAGTATATGCAGATTGGACCAAAAACAAATTATAAAAATGGCAAGATCCATTATTATATGGCTAATCAGAGATTGAGCGTTTGTTTAGACAAGCTAGAAAACTACGATAATATAATTGATGGATTACTTGAACTAGGTGTAGAAAATATTAATAATCCAGAATTTAAAACCACAGATTTTAAGTCTATTAAAGATAAAGCACGAACTCAGGCCATGATTAAAGCTAGAGAAAAAGCAGAATTACTTGCTTCGGCATTAGGTCAAAAAATTGGTAAAGCAAAGTGGATAGAAGATCTAACTTTCCGAAATTTTAGAAATACTGGAGCTTATGCTAACAGCACCGAATCCGGAGTAGCAGAAATCGATGAAGATTTTAGTTTCGCTCCTGGACAAATCGAAGTCAGGGCGAGCGTCAAAGTTTCTTTTGAATTATTATAGCTTATTTAAAATCTAGATCTTCAATCGCTTTTACCCAGCTTTTGGGTATTTCTGCTTTCTGCAAAAGTTTAAAATTATACGCCATTACAGTGCTGTAAATAATGGCACATAATCGCGAATGATGCTCAGAATAGATGCGTGTTTCTAGACGGATCCTGTCTTCTAAAATTTCGGCAGTCCGTATTCCTACAATCACAGTGTCAGGATATGTGACTGGAAAAATATAACGACAATCCTGTCTTGCTAAAATAGGTCCTAAAATATTCCTCTTAAACTCACCGGTAATATGCTTTTGTAGGTACTCTACCCTGGCGGATTCATTCCATTTTAAATACACAGTGTTGTTTACATGTTGGAATGCATCCATGTCGCCCCACTGTACCGGAATTTTAATTTTTAGCTTGAATTTTTCGATGCCGTCCATGCTTCATGATTATAAAAACCAAGTTAATTCTTTGAAGTGATCTAGGCGAATTTTTGGCGAACTATATATAAGCTGTTTAAACAGCTTTTATATAAATACCCTCTCAAAACAAATTGTAACCCTAAATGCCTTTATTAACGTATTTCGTAACGTAATCCTATATAAAACTCTCGGCCTCTGGTAGGTCCCCAGGTAAAAGCTGTATCGAAGAATGGCCCAAACGGATCCTCATAAGACATAAGTGGAAATTCTTGACGGAAGTCCAGAATATTCTCGGCTCCTCCATATATCTCAAATGTATTATTTCGATAGGTTATCTGAAAATCCAAAATACGAAAGGAGTCAGAGTAATCTCCAATCTGAAATTCTTCGGGGTAATCATCCGTAGGCGGGAGTCTTCGCTCTCCAGTAAAACGATACCCTAAATCAAATTGCCACTGGTCATTTGGTAAACTATAGGACCCATTGATCATCCACCGACTTTTTGGGACAAATGGCAAATTCGTTTTTACGCCTTCAACAGTTCGATAAACATCCAAATGATTATACGAAGTTTTAATATCAAACTGTTCGTTTAACACCAACTTACCTTCCACGTGGAAACTATTGGAAACACTCTCACCAAAATCATTGTGTAACTGTACCGTTCTAGGCTCATGATGGAAATGTGGGAAAATCTGATTGATAAAACTCGTGTGGTAAAAATCAGAAGATAATGTAAAACTACTTTGACTCCATCGCCAAGTATGTAAACCATTTATTCCATAAGTCCATGCCTCCTCCGGTCTCAAATTTGTGAAAACAGTCAATTCTCTATTCCCTGCAAGTATATTGATGTACTCCGAAAATGGATGAGCAATTCTAATCCCCTTTCCTGCCGTTAATCTCAAGTCTGTATCCTCCCCAAAATTTAATCGGGCCATTGCTCTTGGTGCCATTTTCCAACCAAATTCTCCATACCTATCGGTGCGTACCCCAGATAAAACTGTCAGCATTCCTAAATTAAATTTTGCCTCCGCAAACAATCCAGGTAAATCATAATCTGTATTGTACACATCATCAAATCGTAAAAAGTCTACCTCTTCCGTTAATTCAATCCTCTCTTCAAGTCGATTCGATTTTATACTTGTTCCAAACTTCAAATTGTGATCGCTATCCGAAAAGAAGTAATCAAAAAACAAATCAGAATTAAAGGTTCGCTGATTTGCTTCGTAACGCTTAATCCCGAAATAACTCTCATTATTATGTACAAAAGCATTGCTCAAACTTGTTATGGATAAGTCTTCTGTGAGCTTATAATTTAACTTAGTATAGATATCAAACTGACCAATCTCCGCCGTTTGACCATATTGCTCCGTACCTCCCTCGTGATCCTCTGCCCTAAAACCAACTTGACCTCCCTCACGTTGTTCACCCCAAGCGCGAAGTCCAATCTGTGCTTTAATCGGCACTTCATCTCCAGCATTATAAACCCACTTATTATAAATGGACATTCTTTGTGTCCGCACAATATCTCTAAACCCATCCCCGTCTTTATCTCTAATCTGCGCAGGTAATGTTAAATGAACTGCAGTAAGATTATTCCAGTTTTCTCGAGCTAGCATGTGATTAACATTGTACTGGCTTTCGCCAAAAGAATTAGCAAAGACATTAAAAAACCACTTGGGTGCTTTATCAACTTTATGAGGTATGATGTTGATTTGCCCACTGATTCCTTGAGCTCCCTGTAAAACAGAATTTGTTCCTTTACTGACAAAAATACTTTCTATTAAAGTCCCTGGATATGAACTCGTTCCATAGGTATACGATGCCCCTTGGATAAATGGCATCCCATCAAATAATATCTGATTATACACTCCGGCTAATCCTAACATTCTTAACTCCTTAGCATCAGTGATAACGTTTGTGGTCGCCGTCTCTACCGAAGCATTGGTGTTAAAGCAACCGGCTAAAGAACAACATGCCGCACGTTGCAACTCGCGCGTACCGATCACCTCCACTTTATTGACCTCATCTGCAAATCGTGTGGCCGAACCTTTTGCTGAAATCTCAACACCCTGAATCGTATTGTCTTCTATTAATTGGACTTCCCAATGTTTTATTGTAGAAACTGGAAGTTTTTCGGTTTTAAAACCCACATATGATATATAAATATGTGTGTGCTCATGTTCGTGTTCCTCTAAGCTAAATTCTCCATTCTCGTCAGTTACAGTACCGTGATCCAAGTCATCCCAACTTACACTTGCACCAATCAGGGGTACGCCGGATATATCAGTGACTTTTCCGGTGACTTGAGGCCGAAAGGCAAAATAATAATCCTATTAGGGTAACAAATAATCTCATTATTCCATAGTTCCACCTCCTGTCACGGAGACATTAAGAATATCTCTATCCAGTAAGTATAATCCCCCCTTATCATCACCAATCAATTCCAACTTATCGTTAATCGTTCTGGCCAATGCCTCCTCTTCAATTTGCTCCGCCACATACCACTGCAAAAAGTTATGCGTGGCATAATCTTTTTCTTGCAAAGCAATATCTACTAATTTATTGATGCTTTCTGACACGAAAATCTCATGTTCCAAGAGCTGCTTAAAAGCATGATGCAAGGAAGGGAATGTCAAATTTGGTTGAGGTAATGCAGGTACAACAGCAAATCCACCACGCTCATTTATAAAGTGGATTAACTTTAACATATGCATCCTTTCTTCATCACTATGTCGATAAAAGAACGCCGTGATATTGTCTACACCGGGCTGGATCTCTGCCCATGACGCCATAGCCAAATATACTTGAGAAGATTCCGCCTCTATTCGTACTTGCTCATTAAGAGCATCTTGCATTTTCTTTGCTAACATGTTTAAATTTTTTGATTGAAATTAAACAGTTGTCGCTCCGTAATAGTTCGACCCCGCAAAATTAAGTAAGTGATCTCGCAATTACGTTGCATTAAGCTTTCATATATTAAAAATCTACATATCATACACGATATACCCATTCTAGATCTCTAAGAACTTCATAGTCCACGGCTTCTCTGGCATCGGCCGTATTACCCACTCCAATTTTACCAATCAGTTGTGCGACTGGAAAATATTCCATCTGACTTTCGTCAAAGGGTAAGATCATCTGTTTTATTCGATCTATGTCTTCCTTGGATTGAAATTTGGTTTGGATCCACTCTTCATGTTTTTCTGGTGGAATGATTAATGGCATGCGAGGTCCTTTAGCTTTTGGATTGTTATGAATTTTCTTCATTAATTCATTTCCTTCCGTAGTGACAATACTCACCGTTCTATGCAGTTCTCCCGTATCTCTATCCGTCCATTCATCCCATAACCCTCCAAGCGTAATCGGTTTATCGTCTTTGAGACTTATAAAAAATGGATACTTTTTACCCTTATAATGGAAGTACTCGTAAAATCCATCTAGGACTACGATGCATCGACGGTACTTCGCCGGCCCCTTAAATGAGGCCCTTTCAAAAATGGTCTCTCCTCTTGCATTAAGTGTCATACTCCGGATTTTCTGAGCTTCCATACTGCCTTTGGTATAAAAAGGGACCATACCCCATCTTAAAAAATCAACAGTCAGTCGGCCATCAATCTCGAGAAATACTGTAACAAAAGGAAAAGAAAACCCTGATTTAAAATACTGAGTTTCTCCCTCATGATATATCGTCTTAAGATGCTCATAAATTTGTTCGAGCTCTTCTATTTCTTCAGGTGACGCATCTCCCCGAATGGCCTCTTTTAATTTGCGATAAGCAAGCCCAGCAATGTTATAACACATACCCTTAACATATTTTACAATGAAATATATATATTTTCGCCATGTATTCAAACCTATAAGAACTCATGGAAGAAAAACTAGATTACATAGATAAAATTGGTGGCATGATCATGGATTATGCACCGAAAGTGGCTTTAGCGGGAATCTTACTAATTGTCGGATTTTGGGTCATCGGAAAAATCATGGACATGGTCAGTAATGCCATGACTAACTCCGCTCTTGATGAAAACATCCAACCTTTTTTAAAATCTATTTTAGCTGCTCTTTTAAAAGTCCTCCTCATTTTTTCAGTAGTAGGAATTTTAGGCGTTGAAACCAGTTCATTCGTGGCAATTCTCGCTGCAGCAGGTTTTGCCGTGGGGATGGCACTCCAAGGAAGTCTTGGAAATTTTGCAGCAGGCGTCATGATTCTTTTGTTTAAACCCTACAAAATCGGGGATCATATCGAACTTCAAGGCGAAGAAGGCTACGTCAAAGAAATTGAAATCATAAATACCGTAATAGAAACACTGGATGGCGTAACGGTTATCATTCCTAACGCAAAAGCCATTGAGGACAACATTCGAAACTATACTAAGATCGGATCACGTCGTATCAATTTAAATATCTACATGCCATACGAAGAGTCTTTTCCTGCAGTCCGAGAAATCATTTTAGAGGCAATGAAAAATACACCAGGAGTCTTGGATAGTCCTGCGCCAGAAGTTGGTATTGAATCTTACGACACCCATAGTATCGTTTTAGCCATGTGGCCCTACTGTAAAACGGATGATTATTGGGATGTTTATTTTAATGTAAACCGTAATGTCAAAAATGCTTTAAATGCCAAGGGTATTAAAGTGGCTTATTCTGAAGGTGTCGAACTCGGCCCCATTGGTGCTTAATCTTTTTAAAAATCCATTATCCATATATGCTCCTGAAATAATTCATGTTATTCGGCAACATTAATTTATTTTAGGTTTATGAAAAGAGTACTAAAAATTCTTGGGATTGTACTTGCCGTCTTTCTACTCCTAGTTTTAGTGGCTGGAATTATCACGCATAAATCCAAACCCGAGTCTCAAAAAGGTGAAAAGGCAAAGGCCTTGGTTGCAAAAATGAACTTAGCCACAAATAAAACAGCGTACGATACAACGCGTTTTGTCCAATGGTCCTTTCCAAGAGGACATCATTTTTTCTGGGATAAGAGCAATAATCACGTTGAAGTTCGATGGGCTGATAATCGGGTACTTTTAGATACTAAAAAAGTGGATGGTTTGGCTTTCGCCAATGGAACATTAACTGAGGGAGAACAAAAGAAAAAGCTCATTGATAAAGCGTGGTCGTTATTTTGTAATGACTCTTTTTGGTTAGCAGCCCATTATAAAATAAACGATCCAGGTGTCACACATGGATACGTCGACCTAGACGGATACGATGGTCTTATGATAGAATATAGTTCGGGCGGTGTTACTCCTGGTGATAGCTATTTATGGAAATTAGATAAAGACGGATTGCCTATTAGTTACCAAATGTGGGTTTCGATTATTCCCATAGGAGGCTTAGAATTTACATGGGAAGAATGGACCACTACAAATTCAGGAGCTAAGTTTGCTTTAAATCATGTTGGACCTTTTAAAATTCCATTGACAAATTTCAAGTCCGGTCAAACATTTGAAGAGCTCGGAATATCCCCTGATTTATTTAAAGATTTATAGACAACTCCATGGACAAAACTTCAGAAAACAAATCAATCTTATCTCGCCTTGAATTTCTTGTGCAAAATGGTAAACAAATTTTAATAGATTATCCATTAAAAGATCTTCTCGAAAAGCAACTACGAAGCATCGACGACATCCAATGGTTACAAAGCGGAGGAAGGAATATCGAGGACGACAAAGCCGATTTTAAAAAAGCCATACATCGTATCCTGGATCAAGGTGAAATATTTATGGGCATAAAAAATCTACTTGACAAAGTACCCAATCCTTTTGACGAAAGTCAAATCCATCACAGTCAGAATATAATGTCATCTCTATTCGACAACATGAATAATATAATCGAAGACACAGATGATAAAATGAACTTAATTTTTATTGAACACGATATCGATCCAGAGGCTTATGCGACAGGCTATCAGGATGATAACTTCCAGTATAAAAGGCTATCAGGAGAAGAGTATCTAAAGTTTGATTTTTCTAAGCTTTGTTTTGAAGGAGATGAACCCCTTGACTACAATTCTTATTTAGATCCGTTCATAAAATTTGAAGAAGAACTCGGTGAAGACTTAGTTGATGAAATCAATGATTTACTTCATGTCGCTTATCTTGAAGAAATAAAAAAACTATTTCTTTTAAATGGATTTATTTCCATGCATCAAGCATTAAATAATTTAGGTTCAGACTTACGTCAAAGAACTCACGGATTAGCGGATGATGTCTTCTTTTTTGTAAACGAACACGATTGTGAACAACTTAATTTGTTCGTTCTTTAAAACTTTTAACTAGAACAACCAAACATTACTTCTTTTTCCCGACAATTCATAGGGCCAAATTTGTCGTGCGTCAAAAATAACGGTTATTCATAGCTGCTACTCCATCGTCACTGCGCATACATGACATTTTAAAAGTGTATTGTACAATTAAATTAATTGCCGAACCAAATTAACGTACAATGACCATTCGAAGAATTTTATTGACCCTGAATTATTTCCTTTTAATCTCAGGCATAGAACTCCATGCATCAGGAATACTAATCGTAGACGCATCAAACGAAAGCTACATTTTTCCAAAAACGACAACAACCAACACAGATATCAATAATCAGATTGCTCGAACCGTAGTGCGTTTAAAATTCGTAAATGAATTAAATGACAATTTTAATTACAAATTTGTCATGCCGATTCCTCAAAACGCAAACCCGATAAGCATTAGATGGAACCAATACGGATTTTGGCAAGAAGCCTCGATAAGCGCAAATGAACAAGACAATACTTTACCTGATGGCGATGGAGGAAGTACTTCGAACATTCAGCCAGAGCTATCACTTTATCTAGGTGAAAACCAAGTCTCCTTTAGCCCGAACAACCAATTATTCGAGCTGGACACCATCACTTTCGAAATTACCTATGTGGAATTACTAGAATATAAATTTGGCGATGTCAATTTTGATTTACGTCATAACTATTCACTTCTTGAAGATGTCACCATTGATAGTATTCAATATTCAGTAAGCTTAAATTCAGACAGAATAATTGAAGAATTAAGCTTAGATAATATCTCCTCTATAGACTCGATTAACAACTTTTATTCTACAACTTCCGCAACATTAATAAATACTGTGGCCGACTTTGACATAGTCGGACATTATACGCTTTCATCTGATGGCCTTGGGGTAATCGACTTAAGTACGATGATTCCTGATAGCATAATTCAATGTGATGAACACGGCGAGGGGTTTTTTACCATGATTATCGAACCAGAATCTAAAATCAATACTGAGGTCATTGAAAAAAATTTCACCTTAGTGGTAGATGTCTCTGGAAGTATGACCAACGATAAATTAGGACAAGCTAAAGAAGCGGCGATACACATTATAAACAATCTCAATCCTGGAGATTTTTTTAACATCATTAAATTTAATGGCAGTGTCAGTTCAATGTTTGATCAGCATGTCCCAAACACTTTTAGCAATAGAGAAACAGCGATAAGTACTATAGAACAATATACAGCTTCTGGAGGTACAAACATTTCTGGAGCTCTAAGCACTGCAATTCATGAATTTGACATCGTAAATGAAGACAAAGCAAACATCATACTTTTTTTTACTGATGGTCAAGCCACCGCAGGCATAACAAATACAACAGGAATATTAGATGCCGTTCAGAATGCTAAAAACATGGCAAATACAGAAATATTCTTATTCACATGTGGCATC
>JAHDBE010000053.1 GCA_020630555.1 Saprospiraceae bacterium | reverse complement strand
CGGGATTTATTGGGCACAATTTAGCACTACATTTAAAATCCTTGGAGGCGCAAGTTTCAATAATTGACAGTCTCATGGTCAACAACCTCATAAGTTTATTTGATTCAAAATCTACTTTACCCAATAAAAAGACATATAGAAAATTCATAATAGAACGATTGGATTTAATCGAAGAAAATGAAATCCCACTTTACACTGTTGATGCCAGAAACGAAAAAAAGCTCCATAACTTACTTAGCGATTTTAAACCCAATATAATTATTCATCTTGCAGCCATTGCACATGCAAACAGAAGCATTCGAAATCCAAAGAGTTGTTTCGAACATTCTACAAGAACTTTGGAAAATGTACTTGAATGGGCACGAAAAAACTACAATGACCTTCAGCAGCTTATTTATTTTTCATCAAGTATGGTGTACGGCAATTTTGACCGTGAAATAGTTACTGAAAAATCACCATGTAATCCACTAGGAATTTATGGGGCAATGAAATTAGCCGGAGAAAAGCTAGTAAAAGCCTATAATCATGCATTCCAATTACCTTACACTATAATAAGGCCATCAGCACTTTACGGCGAAAGATGCATAAGCAGAAGAGTTTCTCAGATTTTCATAGAAAATGTTTTGCACGGAAAGCCTTTAAAAATAAATGGAGATGGTTCTGACCACTTAGACTTCACATTTATAGATGACCTAATTCAAGGCATCATTTGTACTATTTCAAATCCTAATGGAATAAACCAAACTTTTAATATTACCTACGGAAAAGGAAGGTCAATTAAGGAATTATTAAAAATAATTCAAAAGTATCATCCAAATACTGAAGTAATTTATTCTGAAAGAAATCGACTTGTACCAAAAAGAGGAACATTATCAATAAATAAAGCCTTTTCGGAAATAGGTTATCGTCCTCAATTTTCTTTAGAGAAAGGAATCGATAAGTACTATAATTGGTACCAATCTATCTTCAATCCATCTTAAAATTAGAAAATTACTAAAGAGTATTTCGCATATCTGAGAAATTCAATTCAAAGAGTACAATGACTTTTATTAACTCAAAAAGATTCGATAATTTTTGGATTAACTTTAGACCATGAAATGGCTTGTTCTATTTGTGATTCTTAGTGCCACTTCTTGTAATACTCCTCCATCCCAAAACAAAGACTTCAATAATTTGAAATCACTTTCTTTCTTTTTTATGCTTTCAAGCTTTAATAAGCCTTCATGTGGTCTTCCCCTTTTTGTAGCCTTCCGTAAAATTCAGTCAGGTGTATTTTCTTTTATGTATCCTCAATGGTATTGGCTACTGAAATTATTCGCTCTTCCCAGATTGTAACCAAAGAATGTCATTGATCATATTTAGTCCTCTAGGAAGAATAAAATTTTGCTTGATTACTTACGAAAATTGAATTCTCAAGACTTAATAATACGGGAACTAAAGTTTTAAAAGAATCAGAATATTTTCTACCCATCCAATTTCTAGACTTTAAATTGCAATTATGAGATTACTCATTTTTTTGTTTCTAACCCTCCTGCCTTATTCATGCCACCATGAATCAGAGCCTATTTCCGCTCTCCTCTCACTAGATGATTATAAGGCTATTATGAGCAAAAATCACATCATCATCGAAATCAGCAAAAAAGAAGACTTCGGAAAAGGACATATCCCCGGTGCATTTAATTTATGGCGTAATGAATACACAAATCTTGAAGACTTCCCTTACGGGGGTATGAGAGCTAATCAAGAATTACTAACCCAATGTCTCAACAAAATAGGCTTTGACGGAAGTCAAAAGATAATACTTTATGATAGACGTGGCTCGGTCGAAGCCGCGAGGTTTGGATGGATACTTCAAAATTACGGTATCTCCTACTCTATTCTGGATGGCGGTTTAAAAACATGGACCCTGAAAAACATGCCTCTTTCAAATAATATTCGAATTCCAGTAAATAATCAAAACTATAAATGCACAACCAAAGAAGATACGTCTTACATCGCCAATTTAAAAGACGTATTCATGGCAATTGAAGATCCCAATACCATTTTAATTGACACACGCGAGCCGTATGAATTTCGAGGTGAACCTTTTATTAAAAACAATCAAATCTTTGCATACAAAAAAGGAGCGTTTAATAGAGGTCGAATTCCGGGTGCTATTCATTTGAACTGGAGTCAACTCGTCGATTTAAAGGAAGATCATTGTATAAAATCACAAAAGGATTTAGAGTTCGATTTAGCATCGCGTGGGATTTCAAGCGATAAAAAAATCATTGTGTATTGTCAGACTGGTGCAAGATCTTCGCATACAGCATTTGTTTTAAGAAACATACTTGGCTACCCCCATGTTAAAAACTATGACGGCTCATGGGTTGAATGGACCTACTACAACCAAAATGACTCAAGGTTTGTCATTGAGACAGACTTAGATTCGATGGCATTTGAAAAAAAGTATTCTGAACTAAAAAAGGATTTAATTAACTTGGACATATGAGTAAATACATTGATATATTCATAAATGGATATTCGGGTTATGCCGATTACTTGTGGTACGAAATTACCCACCCGTCATTCCGAAATTATTTTTACTGGTTAATCGGCATTTCATGGTACTTTTTTATTCTTGAAGTTCGAATGCCATGGAGAAAAGAGCAACGAATTTTTCGAAAAGATTTCTGGTTGGACTTATTTTATATGTTCTTCAACTTTTTCTTATTCTCTCTCATCATCTATAATGCGGCCTCCGATGTCGTTGTCCATTTGTTTAATGATGGTATTAAAGCAATTTCAGGTTTTGATCTCCAAGCTTCTAACCCCTTAAGATCTCAAGCACTTTGGATTATCCTTTTGGTGGGATTTATCGTACGCGATTTTGTACAATGGTGGATTCATCGATTACTGCATCGCTCTGATTGGTTGTGGAAGTTTCACCAAGTACATCATTCTGTTCAAGAAATGGGTTTTGCGGCGCATTTGAGATATCATTGGATGGAGAATGTGGTATATCGTACTCTAGAATACATCCCTTTAGCTTTATTAGGCATCGGTTTACATGACTTTTTTATCATACATATTTTCACACTGGCCTGGGGTCATTATAATCATTCTAATATTTCCGTTTCACCACGAATAACAGGTGGTATAATTGGATTTCTACTGGGTATCGCTGTAACCCAAAACCTTTTAGGCTTTAATTTCTTCGAATCGCCACTTGGAAATTTTGGGTTAGTTGCTGGAAATCTAATAGGTTTCGGATTAGGAGCTCTTCTCCTAGGTCCAGTTATGAAATATCTTTTCAACAGTCCTGAAATGCATATCTGGCATCACAGTTATGAGCTTCCAGAGGACCGACGATATGGGATTAATTTTGGTCTTACTCTAGCCATATGGGATTACTTATTTAAAACGGCGTATATCCCACACTCGGGAAGAGACATTGCACTAGGTTTTCCAGGAGTCCAAGAATTCCCTGATAATTTTATTCAGCAGAATATTCTCGGATTTAACGGCTCAAACTACAATGCTGACGATCACCAAAGAATTGAAAATCAACAATGAATCGACGAAAATTTTGTTCGAAAACCTTAATTGCAGGATTTAGTTCGATTCTCGGGGCACCTGTTGTTTATGGAGAGTATTTACCTTTTGGCTTAAAGCCAATAGCAATCAGTGATAAAATCGATTTTTATACGCTTCCCGGAAAACATCCTGGGTTAACTGTTTTAAATGATCGTCCTGTCAATGCCGAAACACCAGCGCATTTATTAGATGATCGGTTGACCCCGAATGAACTCTTTTTTGTTAGAAACAATGGACTTCCACCAAAGAATCCTAGTGCTGCAAACTGGTCATTAAAAATAGAAGGTGAATCCTGTCAGTCTCCTCAAAGCTTTAGCTTGAGTACTTTAAAAAAATCTTTTGACGTCGTTTCCTTAGACATCACTTTGGAGTGTGGCGGCAATGGTCGAAGCGAATTTTATCCACCCGCCAAAGGTAATCAATGGACAACAGGAGCCGTCGGATGTGCGAGATGGACGGGTGTCAGGTTAAAAGATGTATTGACCAAAGTCGGTCTAAAAAAAGACGCCGTATACATAGGTTATTATGGTGCAGATACACATTTAAGTGGTGACTCCTCTAAGGATCCTATTTCAAGAGGTGTGCCAATAGAAAAAGCATTGGATGAAAATAGTCTTATTGCATGGTCTATGAACGGCGAGGATTTACCTCTTTTAAATGGCTATCCTCTTAGATTAATTTTTGGAGGATATCCAGCCTCTAGCAGTGGCAAATGGCTTGAAAAAATTGTTATTAGAAATAAAGTTCATGATGGTACCAAGATGGGAGGAAGTTCATATAGAATTCCTTGCGATCCTGTAGCACCAGGAACCAAAGTCAAAGATGAGGACATGTGCATTATAGAAAAAATGCCCGTCAAATCTTTAATCAGTTTTCCTCGATCTGGAGCCATGATTAAGACTAATAAACAATTGCCAGTGCGCGGTAAAGCTTGGACATCAGCCGGAAGGATTACCAAAGTGGAAATATCCAAGGATTTCGGAATGCATTGGTTCGAATGTTCTTTAACCGACTCGACGAATCAATTTGCGTGGCAAAGTTTTGAAACTCAACTCTCTTTTGAGGAACCTGGATATTATGAAATCTGGGCCAAAGCCACAGATGAGGATGGTGAAACACAGCCCATGTTACTCCCTGGTTGGAACCCTAAGGGTTATTTAAATAACGCATGTCATCGAATCGCCATCAAGGTAAGTTGAATATGAGTAGTCTAGAAAAATCATGGAAGCTATGGACATTTCTATGTTGGTTTTCCCTCGCGGTTATAGCCGTGTTCATGATTTATTTAAACTTTCCACAAAACACTAACCCAAGGATTGAGAGGACTGAGGAAGAACAAGCTCGATACAATCAAAAAAGATTATCTGCCTATGAAAGCCAGTTAGATCCGATCGAAAACGGTATTCATCTAAAGAGCGGCATGAAATACGATGAGAATTTTCGATTGGTTCAAAAGTCATGTACCTCATGTCACTCTTCAAAGCTTATCACTCAAAATAGGGCTACCAGGGATGGATGGCAACAAATGATTCGTTGGATGCAACGCACCCAAGGATTACCAGAATTAGGAATTCATGAACCCAAAATTCTAGATTATTTATCTACATATTACGCACCTACTCAAACCGGTCGAAGAGCTCTTTTAGACACTTCCAAAATTGAATGGTACGTACTCGAACTATAAAGCTTATTTAAAAAAGTTAAACCCTCGTAGAAAGGCAATTACCCAAGTTAAAACCAAAAACACGGCAGCTCCAATAAAAGGTTGATGTTCTGGATTTTCATGCGTCATATGAAACATGATTGCCCCACCCCAATATGCTGATAAGAGAAGGGTACCGATTTTCATAGTTTTTGGATAAACGAATAATAGAACAGAGACAAGTTCGCCTATTCCAATAATAAAAATCCAGTCTGATAATCCATTTGACCCCAAAAGATCTTTCACTTCTTGGGCTCCTGATAATTTTCCGAATACACTTATCATCAAGAAAAGCCCCATGGCAACGGATAAACCAAAACCGATGTTATGTCTTGTTAAATATTTACTCATGTCGATAGATTAGTTTTCCTTAAATTATCAAAAAAACATGAGTATCTATTAGTCTATTTTACCTGCTTATTTTTTCGAGTAGTAATCCCATACCTTGGTAACCACATCACTTCCTAACTTTTTATAATCTCGGCGAATTTCCTTCTCTTCTTTTCCCATCGTTAAGAAAAGACCATCGACTGCGCGTTCGGCTAAAAAATCGGAAAGCTTACCATCCACTTTTTCTTTAGCAAATAAGTTATACGCAGTAGCGGCGATTGGCCAATATTTCTTAGCCTCTGTTTTACCTAATTCAGTATCCAAGCGATCGCTGTATCGCTTTTTAACAGATCCATACATGGCTTGTCGTAAAACGGAAGTCGCCGCATTCTCTCCACCTACCACAATGGATGCGGCATCCTTGATACTGACCTCCGAAATAGCATCTTTCATAATCCCAGTACTTTCACTAGCTACAATTTTCGATGCGCTTCCGATAGCCTGTGTGGTATGGTCAATTTTATCACCAAACCCAAGTGTTCTCAAAGACCCAAGGACTAATCCAACCTCTTTAGGAAGCGCGGATGTTGGATCATCACTCGCTAATTGGTTTAAAACTTTTATTGCTCTAAATGAACTACTGTTCAAAACTTCTTTTACCGCCATCACTGTTTCAAGAGTGGAGGGCTGTAAAAGTAATGCTGCTGCTGTTTTACATGATGATGAAAAGAGAGCAATAGCTAGACCAAGAGAAAGAAAAAGGGTACGCATATTTTTTATAATTATGACGAAATAATATATATCAGGTTACTTTCCGTTTCTTCTCTAAGTATGTATTTATCACAAGCTCTTAATAGCTATCCGAATGCACAGCTCGAATGGCGCGTCCTGATGGTTCATTTTGATTTTTGAATGAGGCATCCCATTCTAAAGCCACGGGCGAACTGCAAGCAATTGACGGTACAGATGGTACACAAGCTGCCGCAGCATGAGATGGAAAATGCGATTCAAAAATTGAGCGATATAAGTATTCCTCTTTGGTGGCAGGAGGTTGGAACGGAAATTTAAAATGTGCTGTATTTAAAGCCTCATCACTAACTTCTGTATCGGCCTTATCCTTTAGCGCATCTATCCAGCCATAACCTACACCGTCAGAGAATTGTTCTTTCTGTCTCCAAACAAGTTCGTCCGGTAAATACTCGGCGAAAGCCTCTCTTAAAATCTTCTTTTCAATTATACCATTTCCACACATTTTTTTAGCAGGATCAAGACTCATGGCTACATTCATGAACTCTTTATCTAAAAATGGGACACGTCCTTCGACCCCGAACGCTGCTAAACTCTTGTTTGCACGTAAACAATCATACAAGTGTAGCTTCTCAAGTTTGCGAACAGTCTCATCGTGAAAAGCTCTAGCATCAGGCGCTTTATGAAAGTATAAGTAACCACCAAAAATCTCATCCGACCCTTCCCCTGATAAAACCATTTTAATACCCATGGATTTTATCACCCGAGCCAATAAATACATCGGGGTACTGGCTCTGATAGTTGTTATATCATAAGTCTCAAGATGATATATAACATCACTTAAGGCGAGTAATCCTTCTTCGATCGTAAAATGTACTTCGTGATGAATTGTACCAATAAAATCTGCTACTTTTCTAGCTGCAGCCAAATCAGGGGACCCTTCTAAACCAATGGCAAAAGAATGCAATTGTGGATACCAAGCCTCTTCTTTACCCTCTGATTCAACACGACGCGAAGCGTGCTTTTTGGCTAAAGCCGAAACAACCGACGAATCCAATCCTCCCGATAATAAAACCCCATAAGGCACGTCACTCATGAGTTGTCTTTTTACAGCAGCTTCCAGAGCATCATGAATATCTTTTTTATCCCCTGAGTTTTTGTCGACTGATTCAAAGGACTTCCAAGGTCTTTCATACCATTTTTGAAGTTCTTTTCCGCTTTCGCGAATGTGACCCGGCAAGAACACCTCTATACGCTTACAATAAGGCTCGAGTGCTTTTAATTCAGAAGCGACATAATATTGACCATCGACATCCCATCCTTCGTATAATGGAATAATACCCATGTGGTCACGTGAAATGAGATAGGTTTCTTTCGATTTATCGTAAAGCGCAAAAGCAAAAATACCGTTAAGCTTATCGAGAAAATTAACTCCGAATTTTTGATACAGGGCTATGATGATTTCACAATCCGATTCCGTCTTGAAGCTGTAATCAGGACAGAGCCGGCGCAATTCTTTATGATTATATATCTCCCCATTAGCGGCTAACACAATCTGGCCGTCTGGACTAACTAAAGGTTGTTTTCCTGAACTCGGATCCACGATAGCCAATCTTTCGTGAGCTAGAATTGCCTCGTCACTCCAATAATACCCTGTCCAATCTGGTCCGCGATGTCTTAAAGATCTAGACATCTTTAGCACTTGATCTTGTAATTGAATATGATCTTTCTTCAAATCAAAAATTCCAACTATACCACACATACTTAAACTGTTTAATTCTTTAATAACGTAAAACTAACATTATTAAGTATATTTGTCTAATAAATTAATAATTTTAATTATGGACTCTAAAGACATTCAGATTCTAAATGCATTAAGTAAAAATAGTCGGGTAAGTACCACACAGATTGCCAAAGGTCTTAGTATATCCAATGTGGCGACTCAACAGCGTATAGATAAACTAGAGGAAGCAGAAATAATTAAAGGATATACAAGTTTACTGGACTACCGAAAGTTAGGCTTCAAGACCATTGCTTACATTGGTATTTTCTTAGAAAAAGCAAAAAATTACAAATCTGTATTAAAAGAACTGAACAAGGTAAACGAGATTGTAGAGGCTCATTTCACGACGGGCAATTACTCCATATTCGCTAAAATTTTAGCCAAGGACAATATGCATCTTATGGAATTATTGAGTGAGGGCATCCAATCTATCGATGGAATAGCAAGGACTGAAACCTTCATCTCCCTGGATGAAGGCATCAATAAACAGTTTATATTGTAATACTTAGTACCGTACCTGCCAATAAGGGTTCTTCTCCCCTTCTATACTCTCTGTGATCCACTTGGTGAGTTTTTCATTGTACTCACTTCGATTAATTCTTTTGCCTTTCATTTTCTCTGGTTTAGGAATTCCAGACTCCTCTCCATCTAAAGAAACTTTGGTGGCAAAAACTGTCAAACAGCCTTCATTAATATCTAATCCTAAAATCATTCCTGGCAATCCGTCAAATCCCTCGGGTCCCGATCTCACGGGTATCTGATTTGTAAACCAGGCATGAATAGTTTGGTCTTTTATAGGGTCATAGGTTTCAGCTTTCATACATAAGTATCCAGCGATCTCCATTATTTCATTTAGAATTTTCCACTTTCGTTTCGGAACAGCACCTTCAATGATATAGGTCTTTCCAAGCATATCTAAGTAATCCTCTGAGGTCTGAGTTTTATGATCACGAATGAGCATAAACTTATCTTTCTTCCAAGAATAACCATATTCATTTTCTTGCTCGACAAATGTGTACAAGCTTTCGTCTTTATTGAAGTATAAAATATGAGGTTGAGGTCTTCCCTGATTCTTCCCCCAGGTTAACCGATCCCTATCAATTTCCTCCTGGGTCATGTAAGGTAGACTTGACATGATTTCGATCCAATAGGTTCTTCTTTCAAATTCTATCTGCCCCCTATCATTTTGGGCCAAAGAAACATTGGCGAAAGCCAAAGCACATACTAAATAAACTAATCTCATAATTTCCTTTTTTACCACCAACCATCTTTTTTAACTCCTCCTTGCATACCTCTTATGTTATAAGCCAAACTAAACATGACGTATCGGCCCAATGATAAGGTTTGCGATTCAGAAACACTGTTACCAAAAGCGGATTGGTTTACTTGTAAATTTCTATTGAAGCCATCGTAAAGCGAGAGTCTCGCCTCCATGACTTTGTTAGGTAAAAACTGCTTGTATATGCTTGCATTGAGGATGGGTACATCCCGATCAACATCAAAGCGATCATTCGTATAACGTTGATAATTAAAGTTTGAGTTCAAATAAATCCCAGCAAATAGCTTAGCCGTCAATTCGACATTATACGTGCTATTGAGTGTTATTTGATCTTGGCTTGTCGCTATATCATAATCGGTATCTACGCGATTCCAACTCGCATTTACATAGACAGAATACCTTTTAGAAGGCGTAATGTTTAGCCTTACAGATGGTCTGAGTCCTAAAGAGTTCGTCGTATTAAGCACATCATTTACTAACGCAAAACTCTTTGATTGATTAGCACTTAAATTAAGTCGAACGGTCAACTTATTACGCTTTAATGGAAAATTAAAACTAGACCACACTGAAGCTCTATCTCCACCTGAGTAATTAATCGGTCTCGTGTACGTAATCAAATTATCATCAATAAAAGTCTCATTAATCACCTGATCCGTAAACCTCGAATAAGACGTGTTTATATTAAACCTCATTGAACTGGCTGGCCAATTCATGCGATAATTCAAGGACACCGAACGATTAACCGTCGGTAACAAGTCAGGATTCCCTTCTCTTATAAATAAAGGATTCGCATTATCTACAATCGGTCTTAAATTAGCAATTGACGGCGCATCGACTCCCACGGTAAAAGAGGCAGACAAATACGAATTACGCTTAGGAGAAAAATTAAAGGTGAAATTCGGTATCCAATTTTCGTACACCTTATCTACAGTACCAGAAATGGGTGAATTTTTAGCTGCAAAATCACCGAGTAAATCATATCGCTGATATGCCAGACCTGCACTAATATTAGTACCGTTATGACTAAATCTTAAGGAGCTACCAAAACGGCTTCTGACCACTTCATTGTCATAAGTTCTACTTAAAAAAGGATTTAGATCTTCCGAATTGGATTCAATGTCTACTACATCACGATCCCCATCTTCTATTCTTTTACTAAAGTTGTAAAAATTCTGAAGGAAGAACTTCTTAGAAAGCGGTTCGACATACAGCGCATTTGCTTTAAATAAGGTTTTAGTTGCTTTGTTAACCGTACTTTGATCTAACACAGAGACACTATCAATTTCACCCCCTTCATCATAAAATTCGATGTTAGACTTTTGCAGTCCGTCCTTATCCAGTTCGGTTTGAAGAATAGAAGCATTAAGTCCCATTCGTCTGCCTTTTTTCATAAATTTCTTTCGAAATATAGCTTGCGTGTTAATTAGATACCCCTCTGTAAACAACTCATTATCGTAACCATTCACAGTGGTTAATTGATCGTTTCTGGAAAGACTTGTACTCCCAATACTAAATTCTTCTTGATCAATAAAAGCTCCATCGACAGATATCTCAATGCTATGTAAACTGTCTAGCTCTTTTTCAAAAGTCACTTCTGCTCTATGTCCGCGCGAAAGCTCGTCCATGGTATTCGTTGAAGAATTATCCGTCGTAAAATCTTCGAAGAAGCTACGTCGATTAGATACAGATTCTCGATTCAATCCAGACTGGTTAAAGTAGTAGGCAGAACTCAATTTTGTTTTTTTGTGGTCATAATTAAAGTTGACCCCACCGTTATAATTTTCAGGAAAACCGCCATTATTAAATCCACCAAAAAAGATGTCCTGAATATTCGACTCTATATCATCTCCTTCACCACCACCAATGGTAATGCTATAAAATCCTCGTCCTCCTCCAAAACCATAATCCGCATCTTCACCAAAATTCCAAGAGTTAGAACCCATGAAATCTTGATAGTCATCCCAGTTTAGTCCATTACGACCAGTGTTATTGGCAACTCCAACCTAACTCAGCTGGATTTTATCATTAAACTTATTGTAATTGCCTTTTAACTCTCCTGTTGATTCAGTACCTACTCCACCGACAACTTTACCGAACCCTCCCGATTTAAATTCTTCTTTCAAATCCAGATTCATGGTCTTGTCTTCCGCTTCGCCTGTTGATCCTGTAATTTTATCCTCTTCCGTTTTGGTATCAAACACTTGTACTTTGGAGATACTTTCCGCCGGTAAATTTTGAGTGGCCACTTTAGGGTCGGCACCAAAAAAGTTTTTCCCATCGACTGTAACGCGATTGACTTCTTTCCCATCTGAAAGAATACTTCCATCCTGTTCGACCTCTATTCCTGGCAGCCGTTTAAGCAAGTCTTCGACAGATGATCCTTCAGGCACTTGAAATGTAGATATGTCATACTCGATAGTATCTCCTCGCATACGCATGGGTGCACGTGCTGCTTTTATAACTACCTCCATTAACTCTTCGGCAATTTCTATCATTTCTACCCTACCTAAATCTACATTTTCACCATTGACGGAAGTCGCATCAACCGTGAGAGGAAGAAAACCAACGTAGGTAAACTTCACGACGTGATCACCAGCAGCGACATTTTTAAATTTAAAGGAACCGTCTAATTCAGTCCGCGTAAAATCAATTAGTGTGGAATCTGATTTCTCTAACAGTAAGGCTGTTGCTGCTATGAGCGGATTGTCTAAGGTATCAAAAACAATTCCTTTGACATCATGTGTATTTTGCGCATACAACATAAGAGACCATATGCAAAAGCATAGGAGGGTACATAGTTTTTTCATGTGCTAGTTTTTCGATCTACACTAAAGATGCTTTTTCGAATATCTTCGGTGTACAACACGATTACAGATCAAAGAACGTGAATACACATTGAATATTCTCTTAATAAGTTGTTAATCCGGCTTTCGCCAAAAATTAAGTCACATATGTGATTTTATGCCATCTATCAATAAAGTTTCTCGACAGCAAGAGTCCCAGGACAAAGGCCAAGGCAAAAGTTATGAAGACTAAGCTGAGAAGTATTTCAGGATTAAACGTTTTAAAGGAATTAAACATATCCTTGTCTTCAAGGATTCTAATCTGAGAATCAAGTATCTGTTCTGGGGTTCGGCCAAAAATCCCCATTTCAGCATTCTTTAGTCGATACTCTAATAAATCATACTGTACCGATGGAGTAATCAGCTCGTGAAACGCACAAATTAATTCATGTAAAATAAAGCTACAGGAGATGCATAAAAGAATGGGTAAAAATAGATCGCCAAAGTACAATTTACGTGGCGCCTCTTTCTTGTATTGAATACCTACCCAATAAAAAAACAAGAGGGTAAAAATCAATCCTACAATATCCTGAATTTGACCACCCATTGGTGCTTTAAAAACATATACTACAAGTAATCTATATGCAAAAAGAACTAGAGCATAAATGACGGAGTATTTTAAAATCTTCTTCATTCGACCTCCAGTTTAATGAATGGTAAATCAACCTTGTAGGTGCTAAGGTTTTCACTATTTCGATTGGTTTTTCTTTTTCGACGAAACTTATAGGTGTGGTTACCTTCGGATATAAATTGCGTGGGAAAGAAACAGATTAAACCTTTTTCATGGTAATTAGGATGCACATGAAAATAACAAGTCAAACTATCTTTATAATCGGTGCTATCTATTGAAAACTCAATGTTCTCCAAATAGAAATCTCTAATCTGAGTAATTCTGTTTTTCGACATGTCTTCACTTTTGTCAAACCACTCACTTGATATCTTCGAAATTTCTTCATTAATCGAATCAATCTTGTTTTCAATGAAAGCGGTATCTATATTTTGATCCGCTTCAAAAACTTTTTTCCGGAGTAATGCGAGTTTTTCTTTTTTCAGGGGCAAGATCAATGAATCACGATAGATCCTTTTTTGTTCCTTTTCGAATTCGCCTTGAAATTGATCATTCCCGAAAAGGGAAAAACTTATACCGGGTTTGTTAAATGGATCTATTTTGCCATTATCGGATAGCATATCTTGATCTGACTGAAGCATCCTAACAAAAAAACTTGAAAGATCCTTATCGAGATAAAACTGTTTAAAAAACACTCGAGGAATATATTTATGCTCTTGCCTATAATGGTCTTGGTCGAGATACGCTAAATGTTCCACCCATAGGTCTTCGTAATAATGTTCTTTAATCAATAGGCCTTCAGTAAGACCGTAATATTCGGGTGGAAAATGAGGATGGTTATCTACCGTTATAAAATCTTCAAAGGTGAGTAGAATAAAAATATAAGGGATAACAAAGTAGAAAATACGTCTTGTGTATTTATGATCAATGAAATTATAAAGTATGGGGCGATATAAAAACGATAAAGTGATCGTACTATAAAAACGGTACACGTACAGGTATATCTTGGAAAACCATTCATTTTCTATTTTCTTAAAACTGCCTAGAGTGATAAAGTCTATAAAAACAAACAGTCCTATAAAGAAGTACACTATACAAACACCAATCAACCACTTCCTTGGTTCATCGGGCAGCATGGCTAAATTCATTAACATACCGAAGATCAAAAAGAAAAGCATCCCGGAAAGAAAAAGCAAGAAAAGCAAAAATGTAAATGCAAAAAGTACACTACAGATTTTCTCCAAACGCTCAATAAAATCATCGTAACTACCTACCCGCTTTTTTAAATGATCGGTAAACACCTTATTATACTCAAGAGTATCGTATTCAATTTCACGAGAAACGTATCTAAGGCCTATCGCCCCGATCCAAAGACCACGCAGAATGACATGAATCAATAAATTTGTAAAGAATATTAACCACCCCACCATGATAATAGAGCGAACCATATTTAGTATACCCGTAAACTGGCCATATGCGTTTAACT
>JAHDBE010000052.1 GCA_020630555.1 Saprospiraceae bacterium | reverse complement strand
TACGATGAATCAATGAAGTATCAGACATTATCGTATTTATGAACTATTCAAATTATCTTAATGACTATGACAGTTACTAATATAGCTTCGAGATTATTTATTTTTTGTCTTTGGCTTTCGCCAATGGTAACGCACTCTCAAGAATTAAGTCTTTTACAGACTCATGGAAAAGCCATAGTCAATGCCGAAGGTGATTCTATTATTTTACGCGGAATGGGACTAGGTGGTTGGATGTTACAAGAGGGTTATATGATGCAGACGGCTTCCTTTGCGAATGCCCAATATCAAATCAAAGAGAAAATCGCTGAACTTGTAGGTGAAGACAACATGAATACTTTTTATGACCTATGGTTAGAAAACCATGTCACCAAAGCTGATATTGACTCTTTAAAATCATGGGGATTTAACTCAGTGCGTTTACCTATGCATTATGACTTATTTACATTGCCGATTGAGGAGGAGCCAGTTCTGGGAGTACAGACTTGGTTAGAAAAGGGTTTCGAATTAACAGATAGTTTGATTTCTTGGTGCAAACAAAATGACATGTATGTCGTTCTCGATTTACATGCCGCCCCAGGAGGCCAAGGATATGACCAAGGAATTTCAGATTACAATCCTGAGAAACCCTCATTATGGGAAAGTTTTGAAAACAAACGAAAAATGGTTTCCTTATGGAATCGTCTCTCTAAACGATATAAAGACGAGGTGGCCATTGCAGGTTACGACCTATTAAATGAAACGAATTGGAATTTATCAGGAAATGTAGCCATGCGAAATTTATATATGGAAGTGATGGATAGCATTCGATCAAATGGCGATAACCATATCATCTTTATTGAAGGAAATTGGTTTGCTAATGATTTTACTGGACTCACTCCACCATGGGATGATAATTTTGTGTATAGCCCCCACAAGTATTGGTCATTTAATGACCAAGCAAGTATTCAATGGGCATTAAATCTTCGTGACACCTATAATGTGCCCATATATTTCGGTGAAACTGGAGAAAACTCAAACCTTTGGTTTCGAGATGCCATTCGCTTATTTGAAAACAATGATATAGGTTGGGCATGGTGGCCCATGAAAAAAATAGAGTCAATCGCTGGTCCCCTTTCGACAATCAAAAGTGATGGTTATCAAAACTTACTAAACTACTGGGAGGGAAATGCGAGTGAACCCACTTCGTCGGCAGCATGGTCCGTCTTATTAGATTTGATTGACGATATCAAAATAGAAAACTGCATTTATCAAAAAGATGTCGTTGACGCTATGTTCAGACAAATTAATTCTGATGAATCCAAACCCTATTCGGACCATCAAATTCCTGGGGTTATTTATCCTACAGATTTTGATTTAGGAGGTCCAGAGATAGCGTATTCTGATCGTGACCTTGCCACATATCATGTGTCGTCCGGAAACTATACAGCCTGGAACCAAGGTTGGTCTTACCGAAATGATGGAGTAGATATTGAAAAATCCAGTGACTTCATGAGTAATGGATTTAATGTGGGATGGTTTGGAGAAGGAGAATGGTTAAAGTTTAGCCCAAGTGTCATTACTGATGGAGCTTACACTTTAAAAATGCGGGTAGCCAGTGGTGTTTTCGGTGGCATTACACAACTCTCGTTTAATGATGCCCCGATTACAAATGAACGATTTGTACCGAGTACAGGAGGCTGGAATATTTGGACCGATATCGAAATTCCAAATATTGTTATGACAGATGACATGGATCATTTTAAGCTTCACAGCGCAAATGCAAATTTTAATGTAAGTCGTTTGGAGTGGATTTATGAAGGAAGCACTGAAAGCATCCCTACACAATTTTTAAGTGCAAGAACTATTGACGAAAGTCAAGTCGAAGTCCATCTTAATAAGTTTATGCAAACAAATGGGCTTGATTTAAATAGTTTTATCTTTTATGCAAATGGCCAAGAGATACCGATTATCTCCGTAGAGCTTAATGCCGAAAACACGCGCGTTTTAAAACTAGTTTTGGATGGAGTTTTAGAAGAAGGACAGTTACTAAAAATTTCATACGACCAAAGTAGCTGGAGCGCCACTGATGAAACGGCACTCGAATCTTTTATTTTAGAAGATGTAGAAAACCTATTGCCTCGCTATCACCCCATCCCAGGTATCATTGAAGCAGAAGATTTTGCCAATCAATTTGGTGTCGAAGTAGCCAACACTAACGATTCTGGCGGTGGTCAGCATATAGGGTTTATTAATGCCGACGATTATGTCGAATATTTTGTGGACATCTCATTAGGGACAAACTACAGGATTACATACCGTTCAGCTTCAGAATCCACAAATACCCAATTAAAAATGGAAATCTATGATTCTAACGATGCACTTATATCCATACCACATTTGATTACGGTGGGATCTACAGGAAGTTGGAATTCTTGGGAAGATACATCTGTAGAAAGTTACTTAGAAAGCGGTCGATATAAAGTAAGAGTATATTTTATTAGTGGCGAACTAAACCTCAATTGGATCAATTTTCAATTTACGAGTGGTATAGAAGATGATTCCACTGTGGAATTAAACCTGTTTCCAAATCCTAGTTCGGAATTTATTCAGCTTAAAGGATTAAACAATTCTTCGAGCTATAGCTTTCGTGTTATTGACGGTCATTCTAAAAATCTTATGTCAGGGTTTTTAGAAAATAATGATCTCATAACAATTAATCACTTGAGTCCTGGACTTTACTTTATAGAGATAATAGAAAATACCACTAAGATTACTAAAGTGTTTAAGTTCGTTAAAGAATAATAAAAAAGGCAGAGTTTAAACTCTGCCTTTTTTTATTGCTAATACTTTATCAATTTAACTTGATGTCGCTTGGCATCTGGAGTAATCCATTCAGCAATCAATATCCCTTTATAATTTTCTAGTCCTTGACCTGAAAAAATCGTTTGATTCATCCCGCTAGTGACATATTCTCTTCTGTTAAACACTTGTTTTCCATCCATTGAAAAGATTCTGAGTTCGGACATTCCCTCTTTTAGAGAATTAACAAAAAGAGTCGTCTCTTCTATAAAAGGGTTTGGTAAGCTGCTTATTTCAGAATTTAATTCCGCACTCTTTGATACAGTTTCAATATTATACACCTCCACTTCGAATCCATTATCGATGTATGCTTCTGCATGAAGTTCATCACTAAATACAGGAACATTTTCTGCATTCTTAAGTGTAAACAGGACATCACCTTCAGAAATATCTTGTCCTACAGCATTGTACCAAACCAATCGACAATGATTGTCAAGATTTTCTAGAATCACATTTGATAAAACACCGTTTATTAGCTCAGCGTCCAATTCATTATTTACTAGACTGAATTGAATTCCTTGTAATGACACATTTTCCATAGCCACTAAACTCATACCAGCATCAGTGGATATCCATTCGAAAGCTAAAGAGTTATTGGTACGATTTTCAATCGACGTGGCATTAACATTGGCGAAAGCCGAACCATTTAAATCACCGATTTTAATCGCCACAAAATCCTGATGATCAAGATCAGAATTTAATTTATCGAGTTTAATAAACTCATGAATGTCAAACGGGTTCGATAATTCTGGAACTAAGCTTTGATCAGCAAATCTCCAGCTGGTATTATTTGTAAATTCTGAGTGTATACCCAAAATAAGTTTTCGGAGTTCAATCAAATCGATGGCACTGACTGAGTCACTTTTGTTTATATCTGCAGCAATATATTGATCAAATCTTTCGAAAGTCTTTAACCCTAAAATGTGCTTTTGCATTGTTATTAAATCCAATGTAGAAACCCCATTTAATGGATCATCATTTTTAAAGGCCGTTACAAAGTAATCATAATAAAAAGGCGTAGAAGGTAGTGTAAATCCTTCACTCCCCCAGTCTGCTGTAGCAGTATAATCCAAGTTGATTCCTTGATTAGTTACTAAGACATTCTCAAGTGCTTCTTCTTGATTTGTGGTGATTCGACCGGAAATATTACCTGATGTAGGTGTACATGAAACTGATACGGACAATTCATCTATATCCCACGCATTAACAGTAGATCCAATAACCTCCGTACAGTATCCTAATAATTGGATTTCGAAAGTGGTTTCTGTGGATACAGTAAATTCACTATTATTCTCGAAGGAAAAAGATCGTAAATTCCATTCTTGTTGAGTTTGAATATCTTGTAATCGATAAATTTCTGTTCCAGCTCTCAATACCCTTACCGCAAAAAGATTAGGATAATTATTAGGGCCCGTCACCCCAAACCAATCAAACATTTCTGGAGCTTTTTCATAAAATTCTAAACACGATAAGGTCAAGGTCTCTCCAGGCTCGGGATCTAGTGTCACTTCAAAAATGATGGATTTCTCATTTCCTGGGTCGTAATCACAATTATCAAGAGACCCCACACACATAGCTCGCGTTTCATCAACCCCCGGCGTACATGAATGAATATTAATTTCTGGATTATTTCTGTACACCACACTCGAACTGATCGTTCCGCAGTCAATTGCCTCTTCAATAATCACCGATTCAAATTCTTGATACGAGCCATTAGCCCCATCTACAATAGTGGACTGACACGCATTAAAATCAACTACCAGTGCTTTGGAACTCAGTCTAATAATTATATCCAGTAAACTATCACAGCCTGCCTCGTTTATTAAGGTTTGTTGGTAGTTTCCAGATTCATTAAATGTTTCTCCATTGATCTCTATTTCTTCATTGCCACATAATGTTATATCAATACTTCCCATTGTCACAGGATTCACAGTCAAATCCAATACATATGTGCTGTCACAAAGACCTGTAGTAACAGTATTCATATAAGTACCTGAAGCAGACAATTCTTCACCGAAAAAATCAATGAACTCCCCTTCACAAATGCTTACTGTATCCACAACTTCAAAAGGCGGTTCAACTTCCAGGTTAATAGTTAATGTACTGTCACATCCCATTGTGCTTAAAAGCTCTTGGACGTATGTCCCCGAAGATTCATATGTCTCATTCCCAAATTCTAAAACATCACCTTGACATATGTAAAAATCATAAGTAAATTCATACGTCGCTCCGACTTCGACTTCCACAATTAAAATGCTATCGCAACCTTCGGAAGTTTGGAATTCATATTCATAGATTCCAGCTTCAGAGATAGTATCACCTGCTATCACTTCGATGTCGCCACTACATAGATTCAAGTCGATCACTTCTTCGAATGCTGCATTAATGACAACACTAATCGTATCATCTAAAAAATTACCACATGAATCAATAACAGTAATGGTGTAATCGCCTTGTTCATTTACTTCTGTCGTTTGTGTAGTATCGCCTGTAGACCAGAAATAGGCTAACCAACCACTTCCAGCATCTAATATAATGTCTACGCCATCACAAAAAATCAAGTTAGAAGGAAGGTCGAAATCCTCCGGTTCAATACAGCAACAATTGTTTTCTAAATCTGGATCATCACAATCAACAAATCCATCATTATCGTTATCGATGCCATCATCGCAAATTTCGGCAGGTAAGGATGATAATGCACAAACCGCGTCAATATCTGCACCAGCAGAGGCTGCACCACATGGAAAATCCATGATGTCAGTCAACTTTATGGCATCAAATCGAAGTGTACCAAAAGCTTGACCAGTCACAATAGCGTCCAAATCAACCGATGAAGTGGCACCCCCTATGGAACCTAATTCATAAAATCCATCTCCATCTGCATCTGGGACTCCTTGAGCTATTAAAATATTCTCGGTATTCGCATCCAAAGGTCTGAAATCAGTCATTGTTCCTTCGACATCAAAACCAACCTCAAAAACCCAAACATCAGGACTATTATCTCCTGAATTCGTGACGACATTATCAGAAAAACCTACTGTAATTGAACCACCCTCTCCTAGCGTTACTCGTCCAATGCCATATGGTTCGTTAGGAGTCGGCGAAAAATCCGCTAATCCCACAATCACTTCTGGGTCCACTAATGTAGGATCTAGATCATCGAAACATTCAGGATCATAACTAATCACATAATCCACAAAACTTAATCCATCTTGAAAGCAAGTGGCACATCCCATATTGGGAACGGATTGACATTCAATGTCTTCACAATCAATTAAGCCATCTCCATCATTATCAATACCATCTGCACAAAGAATGGCATTGTTTTCTTGAGCCATGATATTAGAAGAAATAAATACGAATAGGAGCAAAAGGAGCCAGGTTGGTTGTCTCATATTGGATAGATAGGTTTATTATTTATATAAAAAAACTATATATAAATGTACACAATTAGATATAGCTATAGCACATCCACTTGTTAAAGCTTCTATTTACTATACCCTTTAAAACGCGAAATCGCTGCATGCCTAAAATTAAAAGACATAAGAACCAACATCCATGGCATAAAAGCCATATGAAAACTCTGTGGCATGATAGCCCATAAACCCAGACAAATAAACGAGGGCAGAATTAACAATCTGTGTAAGTAGAAGGTGGACTTTCTGGTAATGATCCCTTTAACAGAAAATAAGTACAGGGGTGACAGCCAAAATAAATTTAAATTCGATTTAGTGGCACCATGATTAGTAAAGAACCATAAAAACAAAATTATCAATCCTATGAATCCAGTAACGGCGGCAATTAAAAGATCATAAAATCTCGGAGCCTGAATAGGCTTAGTAATAAACTTATACAAGAAAAACAACTCGACTAAAAGCAGTAAACACAATACTAACAAGGGAGAGAACCAAGGGCTTTCCTGCCGACTTTTATCCACTTCTGGATACGTAATTAAAGTTCTTGTTTCTCTCACTAATTCTTCTCCAGAAATTTCTGCAAGCCCAATTTGTTTCATTAAATAGTCTGGAATAAACATTTGGCTACTGTAATCAATTCTTTGATCGGCCACAGCCCCTATAACAATATCAATCCCAAAATCAGACCAAGGCATAGCTTTAAGGTCTTCATCTAGTAGATCTCGATAGCTTTTATTTATCTGACTGTCGTCAAAAATTACTCCGATTTCTGAATTAAGAAAATCACGAATACGAGTAGAACAATTATCAAAGAAAAAATCGTATTTGTAATCTCGGTTTTCAGGTTGGGAATTATTCTTAAGAAAATTTACGATTTTAAGTTTTTGCTCATCTGAAAGATTTAAATCTTGCTCGATTACCCATCTCTTAAAATACTCGTATTCACGCATGAAAGATGCAAAGCTTGAAACTGCAAGTTTATAATTTAATTTTCCACGTAAAAATTTCAGATAAAAATTAGGTTCATCAAAATCAAAGGTTCCGTAGTTATATACATAATCCTGATCCGTTAAGGTATTTTTTATTCGCACCGCACTGTGTCCAAATGTCGAATAGAGCTGATCACCAGAACCACAAGTAAGAACGCTAATTTTAATCGCACTCATGTCTTGGCACCACACAGACATGCTTGTGAATATTAATAATGCGAGACCATTAAATAATTTTTTCACGCCTTTCTAATTTTCTCCATTTCATCCGCAATAACATGACTTAAAGCATCATCGCGGTCTCTTAACTTAGAAATGATTACATGATAGTTTTTATCATCACGGTTTTGACTTAATTTAAAACGTGCTTCGATTTTGGATATTTCAATTTCAAATCCGACTACTCCTCTTACTTGAGCGTTAAGGTATTTCTCATCTAACTGATCCATCCGAAATCCATTTGGATTTGATCCTTCATATTTATCGACAAGTGTGTATAAACTTTCTTTAGTTTTCTGCTCAGAGAGTCCTCTTGGTTTACCGGTTATATGCACGGCTATGTAGTTCCATGTTGGGACTTCTTTAAAATCATACCAAGATGAGGATATATATGCATGCGGCTCCATAAAAACAGCCATCATGGATTCTGATTGAGAAAAACATTCTTTGATATCATTTCCACGAGCCACATGGCCGATAAGTTTAGCATTATCGCCATCAATTTGTATCTCCAAAGGTAGATGAACGGCTCGAGGATCACCATTTAAAGTACCGTATAGAGTGGCAAAAGAATAGCGATTAATAAAATCGATCACCGCCTGATCGTTAGGAGGAAAATATTTTCGCCCGATATACATTATCGAATGGTCATTCCATTGGGCCAACCATCATTTGGGCTCACAAAACTCAATTTCCCACTATCATCTTCAGCCATGAGTATCATACCTTGAGATTCGACACCTCTGATTTTTCTTGGAGCCAAGTTAGCTAAAAGGCATACATGTTTTCCAACAACATCCTCTGGCTCAAAAAATTCCGCAATTCCAGAGACTACAATGCGCTTTTCAAAACCTAAGTCAACTTCTAATTGAAGTAATTTATCTGCTTTGGGTACACGCTCAGCGGATAGGATTTGAGCTGTTCGAATATCCATTTTTAAAAAATCATCAAAGTGTATTTCGGTCTTCACAGGATTCTCCATCTCTTCTTCTTTTGTTCCTAATTTATCGATTTGCGCTTGGATCACATCATCTTCAATTCGTGTAAACAAATGACTTGGAGCGCCAATTTTATGGCCGGCTTCTAAAGGATGTATGCCTTCCGCTAAATCATTTAATAAGTCTAAAAACTCCCCGTCTTCCTTAATAGGCTCAAGATTTAATATTTCTCGAAGCTTATCAGAACTAAAAGGTAAAAAGGGTCTACAAGCCACGGATATCGCGGTTACATATTGTAAGGATAAATTCATTACCACTTTAACGCTCTCTGGAAGTTCCTTTTGCTTTTTCCATGGCTCATTAAACTGCAATATTTGATTTCCTTTAGTCGAGATCTCCATGAGTACTTTTAATGCCCCACGAAAATCATACTTTCTTATGGCATCACATAAAACATGTAAATCATCGAATAATCTTAGTAACTCACTGTCATGATAACACGCCTCTGTTTGGGACTCTGGACCAATGAGATCCATATCTTCATCAAACTCTGGGACTACACCATCATAATACTTATTTGTTAATACGATTACACGATTAATGAAATTTGCCAAATTCCCGACTAACTCACTATTGTTGGCTTCTTGAAAACTTCCCCAGGTAAACTCGCTATCTTTTTGCTCAGGCATGTTTTTAATCAGTGCATAGCGCAAACTATCCTGTTTATCCTTAAAATCTTCAAGATATTCATGAACCCATACTGCCCAATTCTTAGAAGTCGAAATTTTATCTCCTTCAAGATTCATAAATTGATTCGCAGGCACGTTAACAGGAAGAACATAAGCTCCATGCGCTTTAAGGATCGAAGGAAAAATCAAGCAATGAAAAACAATATTGTCCTTCCCAATAAAATGTATTAAAGCAGAATCATCCTTTTTCCAGTACTCCTCCCACGACCCATTGTTTTCTTTGGCCCATGCTTTTGTCGCTGAAATGTATCCGATGGGTGCATCCATCCATACATATAATTTCTTACCATCGGAGCCCGGTATAGTAGCAGGTACATCGACCCCCCAATCTAAATCCCGTGTCATTGATCTTGGTTGTAAACCACCGTCTAACCATGATTTGCATTGTCCGAGTACATGGTTTTTCCAATCTGAAGGATCATGTAACTCTACATCATCCACTATACCCTCATCAATCCATTTCCTCAACCAATCCTCATATTTGTCTAAAGGCAAATACCAATGCGACGTTTTTCTAAGTTTCGGAGTTTTGCCAGTGAGCGTCGATTTAGGATTTATTAACTCAGTAGGACTTAAAGTAGAACCACATCGTTCGCATTGATCTCCGTAGGCATTTTCATTTTGACACTTAGGACAGGTACCTGTTATATACCTATCTGCTAAAAACTGATTGGCTTGCTCATCGTAAAATTGCTCACTCTCTTTCTCCAAAAATTCCCCTTTATCATAGAGGGTTTTAAAAAATTCCTGTGAGGTTTCATGATGAAGAGGATCGGAAGTACGATGATACATATCAAACGAAATACCCATACCACTAAAACTCTTTTGAAATAGATCGTGATATTTATCAATAATCTCTTTGGGCTGAATACCCTCTTTAGCAGCTCTTAGTGTAATCGCGGCCCCATGTTCATCCGAACCACATATGAATAAAATATCCTTGGCCATTAATCGCTGAAAACGAACATATACATCCGCAGATAAATACGCACCAGACAAATGCCCAATGTGTAATGGACCATTGGCATAAGGCAATGCCGACGTCACCAAATATCTCTCAAACTGCCTCATATGAACATTTTAAGTATACGAAGATAGTTGATTTGTATGGCTACTGGTCTTTTCGGATTAAATAATTATTGTAATTATCAAATGGGCTTGATGGCGCCAAAGGGAGTTTAACATCGGTAGTTATCGGCTTTATAAGCAGATTATCAAAATAGAAGTCTTGGTTTAATTGTGAAAAAGATAATTCGTAATGATTTGTACTTTCCTTTACCTCAAATTCCCCCCTTAACCGAAGCCAATTATCAATGACATCATAGCGATCATGATAGTCTAATGATATTCTTTGATTCATAGAATCATTAACTAATTCAACCATTGGTATGCCGTATTTTTCCGCAGTTAATTTAAGGTAAAGTGAAATTTCGACCTTTTCTGAAACGAGATTTGTATCTAGTTTTAATTGGATTAAAGTATCCTGAGTTATATGTAACACTGGACTTCCATCCAGACTATGTTCTGTCTTTTGACTTTCGTCAAAGGATTTAAAGAAATATGTATTGATATTTTCTATTGACCGAGTTTTTAGAGAATCTATCTCGTTATGTTGAGAATTTGTAAGTTGATTAAGATTTAGACTATGTAAAGAATAAGTCTCATATGATTTAAGTAGACGACTATTCTTAACTAAAAAATCTTCTCCTGGAGTCAGGCCTTTTTCAGACTGACCTACCACTAAAAGAATGTTTTTATCCTTGTCTAAGTATGAAATCAATTCCTTTGAAACAGGAACACTGGAGGCAAATTGTATAGCACGAGAAGCATCGGAAAGACTTATTCGTGAAAGCATAGAATTTATTAAAGGTATTCCAGTGGCCATGGATATTCTTGTGGAGTTATACTCACAATGAAAGTTTGGAGTTATACGATATTTATCGTTCCACCCTTCCATAATCGGAACAGTATACATAGCTTGATACTCTGAAAGATCAATGAAGTCTGTGAGTTCCTCTTTGATCAAATCAAGTTTACTTTTAGTATAGGGATTATTATACTTTGGCTTTAAAGCCAAAAAAAATGTATTGTACTGAAAGCATTCATACAACCCAATAATTGCGAATAGAAAAATGGGGCCATACTTAAATAAAAATCCTAGTTGGCATGTCTTTATCCATTCATTCAAAACATAAACAGCAATTAAAGACATACAAAAATAAAACGGCCATGCAAATCGTCCGGATGCTTTAAACATTGTCAGTATCTGAATACGATCCCCAAGAATTTCTCGAATAAAACTTGAATCCAAAACAAAACCTGATGAATACATGAGTAGTACAGATGCAGATAAAAACATCGACAAAATGATACAATTAGCTTTTAATTCCTTAACTACCCTTCTAGGGTAAAAGATCAAGAGGCATCCTGCAAATAATACACTTAATATTGTCCACAACCCTAAGTTCGTTCTTGACTCAAAAGGAATATCTGTACTATCACATATTGAACTTAAAACAGAACCGCTTGGACATACAAGGCCTTTGACTGTAGTCGAATTAAAAAAATATCCCCATTGCCACTTTATTCGATCTAATGCCGTATCTGAAGACTTTAGTACAAAAAATACAAAACTAACTGCCCCTAATACTGCAAGCATATTTATAAAACTCCGTCGTCTGGAAGCTTTATGAATTAAAAAATGAAAGAAACCAATAAGCCCTACAAATCCACCTCCTATCGCTAACCAATAGATATTATTAAACCCAAAAAGAATCAAACTCGCCAATAACCCAAAAACATTCCCTTTTAATCCATTCTCGTTCATTATTATGCCTAAGGAAAAATAAAGAAGTAACGGAATAACAATAGGAAATCCTAGACCAAAGTGCCCTAAAGTTAATCGCTCCATCATAGGCGATAGGAATATCATTATAATCCCGAAGATCAAGGAAAGTCTTTTCTCAATTCCCATCCTTCGGAACACCAAATAACTTATGCCAGACCCTATGCATATCATACTGTACTGAAGAGCGTGCATAAACCCAATTGGGTTTGATGAAAAATAATTAGAAGGAAACCATGACTGTAAAAAATTTAGAAATAAACCAATCACTGCTTGTGCGTCAGTCATGAATATCGATTCAAAAAAAGGATAATTCATGTTTTTTAGGGTCAACCCGTCTCCATACCAACTCTGAAAAATCAAATTGTAATAGATAAAAGCACCATCTCCTCCATAAGTATACACATACGCATTAGGCTTATACATGGCATCAGTAATAATGAAACCGAGAAGAAAAGCACTAATTAAAGTGCCTAGAAGGAAAAATAAAAGTTCTTTATTTCGCATCAATTGCTTTATCAATATCTTCGTTCGAAATTATACTAATTAATTGGTTTCTGTTTCTCCATATCGAAGTGTATACAAAAAGGACTTACTTAGGCTTTTTGATTTATGTAGTCCGCAATATTTTGCATTGGAGGAAAGAGACGATTTTGAGTATTATCTCGATCATGAAATCGAAGATTATTTCATAATACGAGATAACGCCATTCTTTGTGGTTGTGGTGGAATAAATTATCCCGATCATAATGAATATGCTATACTTTCATGGGACATAATTCACCCAGATTTTCAAGGAAAAGGTCTAGGTCGAAAATTAGTAAATCATCGCCTCGATCATGTTACGCAAAAATCGTTTTCGAAGCTTCGAGTACGCACATCCCAATTTGCTTGTGAATTTTATGGAAAGTTTGGTTTCGCATTGAATGAGGTAAAGAAAGACTA
Source organism: Saprospiraceae bacterium (assembly GCA_020630555.1). Classification (GTDB taxonomy): domain Bacteria; phylum Bacteroidota; class Bacteroidia; order Chitinophagales; family Saprospiraceae; genus JAHDCZ01. The sequence continues at coordinate 1,483 of JAHDBE010000052.1, read as the reverse complement.
TTGGTCAGATGGTTATGATTTATATGATATGTTTTTAACTCTGGAGCCATGAACTTAGCGAGTATTCTTTCACAAAAGCAAAGTACAGAAAGACGAGACATGATCATAGATTATATCGGCTCGGACAAGAAGCGTATGGAAGAATTAATGAGTCTTTTCTTTTCTGACAACTTACGTATGTGTCAAAATGCCTCATGGCCGATGACCTACATCGCAGAAAAATACCCACATTTAATTGCACCCTATCTAGCTCGAATGAACGAAAAACTTGACAACCCAAAGCATAACGCAGTAATCAGAAATACGGTTAGGATTTGGCAGTTTATGGATATTCCAGAAGAATTAGAAGGCCCTATTTACGATCGATGTTTTGGATATCTTGCAGATAATAATGTTGCCATAGCTGTAAGAGCTTTTTCTGTAACCGTCTTATTTAATTTATGTGTTAAGTTTCCAGACCTGAAAGACGAACTTATTGAAATGATGAGGGATGTTTATCCTTTTGGTTCGACTGGATTAAAAAATAGAATTAAGAAAACGATCCAAAAACTTGAAAAGCTAAATTAAAAAGCCCAAGATTTTCATCTCGGGCTTTATTTTTATTTATCCTCCGAAATCATCGAAGGCTACATTTTCTTCTGGTATTCCCCAGTCATCTGCCATCTTTAAGACGCATTGGTTCATGATTGGAGGTCCGCAGAAATATAATTCTAATTCTTCTGGTGCTTCATGTTTTGACAAAAACTCATCAATCACAACCTGATGCACATATCCTTTAAATCCATCACCATTAGGATCATCAAGATCTTTTTTCAATTCCCAGTTATCTTCTTCAAGAGGATTATCTAAAGCCACTGCAAATCTGAAATTTGGAAATGCCTTTTCAATTTCACGGAATTCTTCGATGTAGAAGAGTTCTTGCTTTGTTCGACCACCGTAGAAGAATGTAACTTTTCTACCTGTCTTTAAGGTGTGAAATAAATGATATAAGTGTGATCTCATTGGAGCCATACCTGCTCCACCACCGATATATAACATTTCAGCAGGCGTATCCTTAATAAAGAATTCTCCATAAGGACCAGAGATTGTTACTTTATCTCCTGGCTTTAAGCCAAAGATGTAACTAGAGCAAACACCTGGATTCACATCCATCCATCCACCTTTAACTCGGTCAAATGGTGGAGTTGCAATACGTACGGTTAATGAAACTATGTTTCCTTCAGCTGGGTGATTAGACATAGAGTATGCTCTGAATACTTCTTCATCATTAACCATTTTTAAATCCCACATATTAAACTTGTCCCAGTCTTTTTGGAATTTATCTGGACTATCGTGATACTTAGGGTGTGCTGTAATATCCATGTCTTTGTAATCCACTGTAACAGTAGGTACATCAATTTGGATATAACCTCCAGCTTGGAAATCTAGTGTCTCACCTTCTGGCAGTTTTACAACAAACTCCTTTATAAAAGTGGCCACGTTA
>JAHDBE010000051.1 GCA_020630555.1 Saprospiraceae bacterium | reverse complement strand
TCATCGTCATTGACATCCCAATCTCCCTCCAATTCAAAATCATCGTATTCGAAAAAATCAGCGTCCCACAAGCTGAATCTCAACAGGGCGTCTCCATTAGATTCTAATTCTAGTTCGAGATCTTTAATTAAAGAACCTCCCGCTCCAGTATCAAAATCTAAATAATCTACATCCTCTATCTCAAACTCCTCTCCTTCCCAATCACCAGTTAGTAACTCTTCGACAGTCGGAGTATTTCCAATGCCATTATTATCATCATCGTCGTCATCATCGTTTTGACAGGAGCTTATAGAAAGGGCTAACGGTAGTACAAACAGAAGAAATAAATATTTCCAATTCGTTTTCATAGTAAAATCATTTTAGTGAACAATAATTTAAAATTCCTCTATTACACGAATGCTAGACCATGAAAATTCGTAAAGGGAGTATATCAATTTGTTAGAGAGCTAATTCAAGCTATACAATGCTTTCAAACTCTAAAGTTCCCAATTACGAACTTAGAGTTTCAGATAACGAACTGGCCGTTTTTTATTTCACACTTACCTTGAAATTGTCAATGAATTAAAAACATCAATCTTATTTATTATGAAAACATATAAACTAATTTTAGCTATTTGTATCGCATTTGTACTGTCCAATTATTCAATTGCACATAATTCGTGGAGGTCTAAATATGACCAATGGTTTAATCACAGGGGATTTAGAAGAAGCAATTGAGGGTAGCGGATGGGAAGTCACCATGACTGGATCTGTCGGTTTTGATATAGGAGCGCAATACACTATGGATTTAAATCCAAATTTAAAACTTGAACCGACGGCCTTATTATCGACAAAAAATTATTCGTGGGAAATCGAAGATAGTTTTGGAGGAAATGCGGACTTCGATTTTTCTTTTACGAGTTTAGAAGTACAAATCCCTTTAGTTTACACACTACAATCCGGTCTATTTTTTGAAGGAGGCTTAGGAATTTCTCAAATATTAAGTACCGGAGGAGATATCGATGATAATCCGGAATGGTTATTCTTAGATGAAGATGAAATATCAGCTACACAGATTAGTGCGATTTTCGGAATCGGATATTCTATTAATGATCAAATAGCAGCCCGTGCGATATTTAGTCAAGGATTTACCAAATTGTATGATGACAACGATCTTGAATCCGTTAAACTCAGAGGTCTATCTCTTTCTTTGACCTATTGGCTAGAATAGTTTTTTCATATGTAAATAGTAGTAAAGGGAGCTTCTGCTCCCTTTCTTGTTTATGCCGCTTTATATCTTTTGCCTTTATATTTCTGGAGTTGTATTTCTAATTTTTGCAGCGCATTTTCTAAGGCATCATGATGTCTTAATCCTTTCGCTTCCGCGAAAATGGCCTTTCCTTTCAATCGCACATTAATCTTTACTTTTTTGGTGGCGTGCTTCTTTGCCCTAAGATAGAGCTGAACACTTTGAACAAAAGGATAGTGACTAAAATATCTACCTAGTTTCTCATTGGCGTAAGCCGAAAAGTCATTCTCCGAAGATGTACTCGATCTGTCTAGTTTAATATCCATAATTATTCTATTTTAAATGAGCAATACCTTAAGATATAAACATATTATTAAAAATTATAATGTGTTTTTATTTTTATTTGATTTAAACCTTTAATTATATAACGAGTCAAATCCTCGTATCAGCATAGATTAAAGCAACTATGAATAAAAGACAATTTCTCGGAACCTTGTTAGGACAGTCTAAATCATCCAAAACAAATATACCCGTTGTCACGACTTTAGATCCATATAATGGGACCTGGGGTTGGACAGAAGCACAACACCTTTTGACTAGAGCCTCCTTCTCTCCTAGTCCTTCAGAGATACAACAATCTATTGACCTTGGCCTTGAAGGCACCTTGGATGCACTTTTTGATTTAAAACCATTGGATCCACCAATACATTTTAAATACAATGGAGATCCTTGGGCTCCCATCGGTGAATCCTGGGTTAATCAACCATGGGATAATTCCATCAATGGTCTTCGCGGTGCACGCCGAACCTCCTCCTATGTTTGGATGATAGGTATGTTTTATGAGGCAGGAATGTCCATCCAGGAACGAATGATTTTATTTTGGCACGAACATATGCCCGTAGGTGCGCTGGGTCGCGGTGAATTCAATTATGAGTATTATTCTAAAATTGAGAAAAACGCTTTAGGAAACTATCGTAGTTTACTTGAAGAAATGACGATCTCAAATGCCATGCTTCAATACTTAAATGGTAATGAAAATACCCAAGAATCCCCCAATGAAAATTATGCGAGAGAACTTTTGGAGCTATTCACGATTGGTCGAGGGGCAGAAGTCGGGCCAGGGGACTATACAAACTACACTGAATTAGATGTCACTGAAATCGCGCGAGCATTAACCGGCTGGCGAACTTTTGCAGATGTCTCCACTGGAGAAATAGGTTCCGTATTTGTGAATAATCGTCATGATTCTTCGGACAAACAATTGTCTATCAGATTTGATGAAACAACTATTTCTAATGGCGGCGCAGAAGAATACAAAACGGTCATCGATATCATTCTTCAAAAAATGGAGGTCGCGCGTTATATCTGTCGACAACTCCATATATGGTTTGTTGGACCAGAAATCACCGACGAAGTAGAAAGTAATGTCATTGAACCATTGGCACAAATGTTCTATTCCAACAATTATGAAATTGCACCTGTTGTAAGAACCTTACTATCTAGTCAATACTTCAATGACCATGTTCATCATGGTTGTCTTGTGAGTAGCCCCATTGATTTTTTAACCAAGCTCACGAGAGCGATGGATCTCGATACTCCCAATGAAACTTCAGAGCGATATTTTCTTTGGGAGGGTATTGCAAGCGCCAGTGAAGTCATGGGCATGCAAGCATTCGAAATCCCTTCTGTGGCCGGATGGAAAGCCTACTATCAAGGCCCTCTTTATGATAAAGCTTGGGTAAACAGTGTTTCACTCGTTCTTAGGCAGGGCATCACAGATATTTTACTTAGTGGCATCCAACTTCAAGGATTTCAATACAGATATGACCTATTAAAGTATATCGAAAACATTCCAGATGCCACCGATCCGAATTTACTAATCGATGGAATTGCGGAGCGTTTATTTGTTGTCCCACTATCGAATAATCAAAAGGGATTTTTAAAAGAGGTATTAATCGGCGGATTACCAGATTTTGAATGGACCGTAGAATACGGCGAATATCTTGGATCTCCAGATAATCAAGATCTAAAAACCTCTGTGGAAAATAAATTATTGACTCTATTCTCGGCCATGTTTAAAATGCCAGAATTCTATCTCTATTAATTAAATTATGAAACGACGATCATTTCTACATAAAAGTTCGCTATTATCGGCTCCCGCTTTAGTCGGTGGTATTCCTTTTTCGGCTATCTCGAATAATCAACTTAGCAGTTTTATTAATGGAGAATCGGACCGTGTTTTAGTCTTAATCCAATTAAACGGAGGAAACGATGGTTTAAATACCTGTATACCCTTGGATCAGTTTGATAACCTAGCAGCGGTGCGACCAAATGTTTACATCCCTCAATCCGAGATAATCCCTGTCACAGATACGATGGGATTCCATCCAGTTATGACTGGCATGAAAGAAATTTGGGATGATGCAAAACTTAAAATCATTCAGAGTGTCGGTTACCCCAATCAAAACAGATCGCATTTCAGATCCACGGACATCTGGCATACAGGTTCTAGTGCTGATCAGTATTTGGACTCGGGTTGGATGGGTAGATATTTAGATACACAATTTGCCGATTATCCATCCGCCTACCCTAATGACGATTGTCCTGACCCTTTTGCGATCACCATTGGAAACACGGTCTCTGAAACTTGCCAAGGCTCGAGTGGAAACTTTAGCATCGCTTTAAGCGATCCGACAAATCTGGCATCTCTTAATACACCTTTGTCAAACGATTCCGTGGAAGGGTGTGCATCAAGCACCCTTGATTTTTTAAACTTAGCGATCCAACAGACTAATTTATATAGTGAAGTTTTAGAAGAAAAATATGCTTTAGGAAATAACCTAAGCACGAAGTACGCAGACAATAATGGTTTGGCCATACAATTAAAAACCGTAGCGCGATTAATCTCAGGTGGTTTAGGAACTAAAGTGTACATCGTGAGTCTTGGAGGTTTTGATACTCATGCCGATCAAGTAGTCGATGGCGATACCTCTAATGGAGCGCATTCCAGTTTACTAAACTTGGTATCCGATGCCGTGTGTGCCTTTCAAGATGATTTAAATCTACTCGGTATTGATAAGAGAGTATTAGGTATGACTTATAGTGAGTTCGGTCGTCGAATCCGTGATAACTTTAGCTTCGGAACAGATCACGGAGATGCTGCCCCACTTATGTTATTCGGTACATGTGTACAGGCTGGAATCACTGGAGACAACCCCTTGATAGGTTTAGATATTAGCCAGAACGAAGGAGTCCCAATGCAGTATGATTTTCGATCTGTGTACGGATCCGTACTAATGGATTGGTTTGAAATGGAAGAATCTCAAGTGCAAAGTTTATTTCCCCATGATTTCCAATACATACCCATTACTAATGTATGCGAAACCATCTCTAGCACTCAGAACACCTTAGATGATTTTAATATTAAGCTCTATCCCAACCCGATGTCGAATAGTTTTAATCTAGACTTCGAATCAGGAAACGAATGGGTGAAAATTAGTATTTACAACACCTTGGGTCAACAGGTAAAAGTAATCAGTAATCGAAAATTCCAGACTGGATTTCATAGCCTAAACATTTCTACTAGAGACTTTAGTGAAGGGGCATATTACTTGAGAATTCAATCTCGAAACGCTCAAAAAACTTTGCGATTCCTCAAACAGTGATAAGAAGTCAAAGATTAACATACCGTCCGTTTAAATTATCAGATGCACATTGGATGTATGAGTTAAATAAGGACGAAGACGTTATAAGATATACAGGAGATCTGGCTTTCGCCAATGTAAATGAAGCTCAGAATTTCATTTCCCAGTATTTAAAGGATCAAGGAGAGAAGTATGGGCGTCAGGTTTTAACTTTAAAAGAGACAAGCCAGATTATAGGTTGGTCAGGATTAAAACTAAATTCTGATAAAGAAGTGGATTTAGGGTTTCGACTTTTTAAAAAATATTGGAATCAAGGCTTCGCCACCGAATCGGCTTTCGCCAATTTAAAATATGGCTTTGAGACCTTAAGATTAGAAAAGATTGTTGGGCACGCCCATGTTGAAAATCATGCCTCACTTCGAATTCTAAATAAAGTTGGATTCTCTAAAGTCAAAATAGTTGACGATATTCAGTTTTTTGAAATCACACCATGAACCGTATTCATATATTAAACGGAGATGCATTAGCGGATCGATTTCCCGATGAAATACAAGGTGAGCGAATAATTTTTAGAGAATGTCTCATCGATGGACCATGTGATAGCTCCACAATGGATGAACTGTTTAAAGCACGATCCGAATACCTGGCACACACTGAGGAGGATCTTAAATTTTATTCCGAAAAGGTGGAACCACCAATCCGCCGCCTCCAAGAATTAAAAAACCAAGACATCACTTTGTGGTTTGAAGAGGACTTATTTTGTCAGATTAATGCCTGGTTTATCATAACATGTTTGGAAAATTCTAACGCCATTTTTAGAGTCCAACTTGATCCAAAATTTCCATATTCATTCGGACATCATACAAACGATCAACTTGTCTCCTTATTTGAATCACGAAAAAAACTGGAGAGTTTAAACCATAAATACTTGAGTGATTTATGGTTGGCTTTCGCCAAAAAAGAAAAATTTGACACGCTACAGAAAAAAGTATTTGAAGATTTTAACGATCGTAAATCTCATAAAGCAAGGCAACTCTTACATGAACTACTACTTCCCTTTGACGAAAGTCCATTAAAAACTAAAATGCAAAAGGCAACAGTTAGCACCGACTCATTTGTTGCATTCTTTCAAAAATTTAGTCAACTCTATCCAGAATACGGACTAGGGGATCAGACGCTTTTACGATACTGGAGAATATTAGAGGTAAAATAATTTCTTTAGCTAATGCAACATTGTTGCATTTTTATTAGTTTCGTTTAAAAATTACCACTATGCTTATTAAAGTTTCAAAATTATTCTTGCTTTTGCTATTAGTCATCAGTGTAGTTTCATGCGACAAAGACGATCCAGAAATTCCGGATGAAGAAGAAGTAATTACAACATTAACCTATGTATTAACGCCTGCCACGGGTGGTGCCTCTGTAACAATGAGTTTTCAAGATTTAGACGGCGATGGTGGAAACGAGCCTATTATAAGTGGTGGCACTCTTGCAGCTAGTACAACTTACAATTGTACTTTAGAGTTGCTGAATGAGGCTGAATCACCAGCTGAAGACATCACAGAAGAAATTGAAGAGGAAGATGAAGAACATCAATTCTTCTTTGAAACATCTTTTTCTGACCTAAGCTTTGCGTATGGAGATCAAGATGAAAATGGAAACCCGGTAGGTCTAATGTCTACCGTAACGACAGGCGCAGTAGGTTCAGGCACAATTAAAATCACCTTAAAACACGAACCTGAAAAAACAGCTTCAGGTGTAGCGCAAGGTGATATAACAAATTCAGGTGGAGAGATTGATATCGAAGTAACCTTCCCTGTGGATGTACAATAAAATAAAATATATAGTTCTACTTTATTTTTCGATAACGGCTTTGGGAATTTCCCAGAATTGTAATCTAAAAATTAAAGGTCAAGTTTTAGATGAGGGGAGCCAGTCTCCCCTCTCATTTGTTAATGTCGTCATTCAAGAATTGGGTATTGGAGCAACCACTGATGATGAAGGTCGCTTTGAATTAAAAAATATTTGTGACGGTGATTATCATCTTATCATCTCACATATTGGATGTGAATCGGAAGAGGTTCATGTACATCTACATGAAGACTACGAACTCGTTATCGAATTAGAACATGGTCCAATTCATATTGAAGACATTGAAATAAGTGGTCAAAATAATAGCTCTTCAAAAGAATCTTCTGTCTCAATCAGTAAGAGACTCATAGAAGATAATTCAAACAAAAATTTAAGTTCGCTTCTCGAAACCCAATCCGGCGTGTATAGTATAAAAAACGGAAATGGGATCGCAAAGCCAGTAGTACATGGTTTGTATGGAAATAGACTAGTCATACTTAATAACGGCATTGCACAAAGTGGCCAGCAATGGGGAAATGACCATAGTCCTGAAATAGATCCTTTGGTTGCGAATCGCATCACAGTCATCAAAGGAACCAGTACTGTAGAATACGCCACTGGCAATATGGGATCTATCGTATTGATACAATCCAGGCCTATTAAGAAAGAACCGCACTTACACGGTCGTGTAAATTACGCCTACGAAACAAATGGACGAGGCAACAACTTCAATGTTCAGTTGCAGAAACACAACCCAGAACTCTCTTGGAGATTAACAGGAACTTTAAAAAAGTATGGGGATCGTCAAACACCAGATTACTTCTTAAATAATACTGGGGTCACCGAGCAAAATGCGGCTTTGCAAGTAGAGAAACCATGGACGGAACAATTTTCCACTCAATTATATTTTAGCAGCTTTAATAGTTCACTCGGAATCTTGCGAGGATCTCATATTGGAAATTTGACTGATTTGGAATCCGCCCTAAGTCGTGATGTACCATTTTTCACTGAAGAGAATTTCAGCTATGACATAGATGCCCCAAGACAGCGGGTTTCTCATCATTTATTTAAAGCCGATTCTAAATATTTTTTTAGCGACAATGAATTTATTCAGTTTATTGTGGCAACACAGATTAATGATAGAAAGGAATTTGATGTCCGAAGAAGTGGGAGATCGGATATCCCTGCTTTGAGTTTAACTCAATGGAGCCATACTATAGATATTAAATATCAGATGGAACTAGATCAAAATTCCACATTTAAATTTGGTCATCAATCCACTTTAACAGACAATACGAACAATCCTGAAACTGGAATTTTACCCCTTATTCCAGATTATTTCAGTTATCAATCTGGCGCCTATTTTATACTTACAAAGAGATTGTCAAAGGTCAATTTTTCTTTTGGTTCTAGGTATGATCATACAGGACAGAATGTCGCACTTATTGGAAATTCGATTCCCAGAGAAATAATACGTTATGATAATCGATTTAACAATTTTAATGCTTCTTTCGGAAGTGAATTTATCATTTCTAAAAATCAAGCACTAAAAACCAACATTGGTTTATCTCAGCGTAATCCTGCAATAAACGAATTATATAGCTCTGGACTGCATCAAGGGGTCAGTGGTATCGAAGAAGGAAATATTCTCCTCGAATCCGAATCTGCCATAAAACTTGCATTGGAATATAGTCTTCAACCAAATTCAAAATTCTCATTTGAGTCTCAAATTTATGCGCAGCGATTTAAGGATTACATTTACCTACAGCCCACTGGTGAAAATCGACTAACAATTCGAGGTGCATTTCCTGTGTTCGAATACAAGCAGACTGACGCGTTAATTTATGGACTCGATTTATCCACACAATACTCTATAACGAACTCTATTTTTGCTCAATTAAGATATAACTTTCTTAGAGGGAATGACTTAGAAGAAGATTTACCCCTACTGTTCATGCCTCCTAATAATCTTTATGCCAATTTTATTTTCAGATCAAACAACCCTATCCAATCACTCCAATCCAAGTTTGAGGATTTTGAAATTGAGTGGAGCCATAGATATGTCTTCAGACAAAACCATTTAGAAGATTCCCAAGACTTCACGCCTGCTCCGGATGCCTATTATCTTATGGGCATAAAACTCAGTGCCAATTTTATTCTCCCTAAATATAAGTTGAGATTCTTTGCTAAGATTGATAACGCTTTGAATTCAAATTATCGAGACTACTTAAATCGCCAAAGATATTTTGCTGATGATCTGGGTTGGAGCGTAACGGCCGGGTTTAATTTTGAATTCTAACGACTTTTTTTGTCGGCTTATATATAAGCTGTTTAAACAGCTTCATATATAAATACCTTTAAAACTCCAATCGTAACCTTAATTCCAAATAAATTAAAAAGGTAATTTTTTTAAATCCACATTTCCTCCTGACAATATAATGCCTACTTTTTTATGCGAAAACAAATCTGGGTTTTTCAAAACCACCGCTAACGGTAATGCACACGATGGTTCTATAATTATTTTCATGCGTTCCCAAATAAGCTTCATAGCCTCAATAATTTCATCTTCATCGGCCAACAGTATTTGATCGACATATTTTTGTATCAAAGGAAAGTTGACATCACCCAGAGTCGTTCGTAAACCGTCTGCAATGGTATCGGTGGTTTCATTATTTTCTATTTTACCTGATTTCAAAGATCTGTAAGCGTCATCCACTTTAGACGGTTCCGCTCCTATCGTTTTACATTTTTTCGAAAAGTAATGACATGCCAAAGCTGTGCCTGCGACTAAACCACCACCACCGACAGGTGTGACTATAAGATCCAAATCTGGATAATCGTCTAGTAATTCTAAAGCCGCTGTTCCCTGTCCTAAAATAACTTCGATCTGATTAGAGGGATGTAAAAAACTGGCACCGGTGTCCTCTACAATCTTATCCGCCGTGGCTTGCCTTACTTCAATGGATGGATAGCATTCTGTAATCTGCCCATTATACGAACGAACAGCATCCTTTTTAACATTGGGTGCATTTTCCGGCATCACAATATACGCAGGCACCCCGATAGATTTTGCCGAAAGACTAACCGCTTGGGCAAAGTTTCCTGAGGAATGTGTCACTACTCCATTTTTCATCTCGTGTTCAGTTAGTGATAATATCGCATTGGCTGCACCACGCATTTTAAACGCACCCATTTTTTGAAACTGTTCGCATTTAAAATAAATCTCACAAGATCCTCGATCATTTAAATAACTTGATGTTAATACAGGAGTCTTATGGATATATGGTTTTATCCTATCGTGACATGCTTTGAGTTCTTCTTTATAATCCATGCTTCGAAGATATTAAATTGATTAATCCAGAGAAAACCTGTAACCTTGGTCAATGCCATTAAAATCATATAAAAGCATACAGAATTTTTTCGATCAAAGATTAGATCTGTTGTTAAAACACGAAGTAGAAAACAGCCTACTGCTTGGTCTACTTAAATCTAATCCTCACGAAGAACTTCGAGGTAAATGTGGGATTTATGAATGGCACGAAAATAATAAAGCTTTAGTCATAGGAGTCCAGTATCATTTTAATTTAATCATCGCAAAACTTGATGGGCATTCTCACAATTATTATGAAAAGTTTGCAACGTCCTTATCGCAACTAAATCTTCAGCTTCCAGGTGTTATTGGACCTGAGGAAAATTTAGAGTTATTCTATACGCCTTACAGCCAACTGAGATCTTTAACTCCTTCAGTAAATTTCAAACAATTCGTTTTCGAATTAACGCATCTCAAACCGGTTAAAATATCAGAAGGTAAAATCATTCAAGCCGATATGACGCATCTTTCCTGTGTAGAACAATGGATTCATAAATTTAGAATAGAAGCCATGGGTAAAAATGATTTTTCTCCATGTGAGCGCATGGCGTACCAAATGATTAAAAATGGTACAATATATCTCTGGTTGATAAATGATAAACCCGTTTCGATGGTGGCTAAAGTGAGACCTACGAACAATGGCATTACAATCGCTTATGTTTACACTCCAAAAGATAAAAGAGGAAAAGGATATGCCAGCAGCGTAGTTTACAGCCTAAGCCAAAAGCTATTAAACGAGGGCTATAAATTTTGCACCCTGTTTACGGATCGATCAAATCCAACGTCCAATAAGATTTACAAAAACATGGGTTACAAGGAAGTAACCAAATTTTGTGAAGTCACCTTCAAATCCTAATCATCTTCTAAAGAAAGGGGTACATTTCTAGAAAAGATAGATTCAAAAGACATGGTAGTATTCGTACTCTCCACACCTTCAATTGGTTGAATTTTTTCATAGATGATATCCCTTAGATGCCTATTGTCACGTGCATATATTTTAATCAGTATAGCATATCTCCCTGATATGTTAACACATTCTACCACCTGAGGAATTTTCTCTAATTCCTTTTCCACCTTTCGGTGAAGTTTAGCATCAGTTAACATGATCTGAGTCCATGCCGAGGACTGGTAACCTAAATTCCAAGCGTCTAGTCTATATGTTGCATTTTTAAGAATACCCGCGGCCTTTAACTTACGAACCCGCTGATGGATTAATGTATTGGAGACTTTGAGCTTTCTCGAAAGGTCTATGTAGGACATTCGTGCATCTTCAACTAATACACTTAAAATCCTTAAATCGGTCGCATCTAACTTGTAATCCATAGTCTAAGAATGCAGCAATCGAAAGAAATCTTTTTTATAACCTAAATCCCAATAGACCTCTCTCGATCGCTGCTAATTGTCATCTCAATATTCTTTTTAGATGATTAAAATCAAATTGATTCTAATCATCTCATCCTCCATACAAAAATAACTATTTTGACTCATTATAGTCAATTATTAAATCATTTTAACGCATTAATTATAATCGTGAAACATATTTGGTTACAAAGCCGTTATTTTGAGTCATAATACATACTAAAACTAAGGCATATGAACATTGCAGCAATTTTATCAGTAAGCTTGATCCTATTCTCCGTGATCGACATCATTGGTTCACTTCCTGTTATTATTAATATGAAACAAGAGGGTGTCCAAATCAAACCCGCTTTAGCCACAGGCTCGGCTGGTTTAATCATGCTTGTTTTCCTGTTTTTTGGAGCAGCAATTCTAGGGTTATTTGGAATCGAAGTGGCTTCATTTGCCATGGCCGGAGCCATGATTATTTTCTTTATAGGATTGGAGATGATATTAGGGATTCGCTTTTTTAGAGATCATCATGAAGATGGCGGAAATGGTTCAGTGGTACCTATTGCATTTCCACTGCTTGCAGGAGCCGGAACTTTAACAACAATTATCTCTCTTAAGGCCGAATTTGACAATATCAGCATCCTAACAGGTATCGTATTGAATCTCATATTAATTTATGTCATTCTTCGATCTACAGATTGGCTATCTAAGAAAATGTCTCCACAGGTTTCCGCAACTCTCCGAAAAGTTTTTGGCATTTTACTTATTGCCATTGCCATACAAATGTTTAGAGAATACATATAAAATAAAAAAGGTCAGGTGTTTACACCTGACCTTTACACTTATTCATCTAGGCATTAAGCCTTTTTTACCAACCCAACTAAGAAGAGTAAAACAACAGCTCCAACAAATGCAGTACCCACACTTGCAATACTGAAGCCCCCAGTCTCGGCAGCTGAAATTCCAAATTGGCCCGCGAGCCAACCTCCTAGAAAACTTCCTAAGATTCCAACTACAATATTCCCCACTAATCCAAATCCTCTGCCTTTCATAAATTGACCAGCTAACCAGCCCGCTACTGCACCCAGCAATAACCAAATTAAAATACTTGATAAAGACATGATTTAAAGTTTTAATTAAAAAGTTTGTTTCGTCGACTTTCCAACTTAGGTTTATTTACTTTAGTTCATATAAATTTATCTTATATGTTAAGAACTTACGAAACCGAATTAGCTTTAAACCCTTTTATAATTTATGTCACAACCAAAAATCAAGGTAAATAAATCCACCTCTGCCCTACTCTCAGACAAACTTTCGTTGATTCTTCTCGTAGGATTATGGGTCTATACGGCCATGAAATTCAACCTTCTTCCTGACACCATTCCTACTCATTTTAATTTCCAAGGTGAGGCAGATAGTTACGGTTCGAAATATATGATCTGGTTACTCCCACTCCTTGGGCTATTTAGTTATATCACGTTTAAATACATCTCGACGATTCCTCACAAGTTTAATTACCCTACAAAAATCACCGAGGAAAACGCACCAACCAAATATCGGCAAGCTCTTAATATGATGTCGTTTATAAACCTCGCAACTATAATTATTTTCTCCTATCTAACTCTTAATACTATCCTAATCGCGAGTGGAGGTCCGAGCATTTTGTCTAGCATGACATTGGTTGGAATCATCACCGTGCCACTCCTACTTCCGTTTTTCTTTCTCTTAAAATCTTAATTTGATTTGGGCGTGACCCTCCTTCGCTGCGCTCAGTCGGGTCGTTCCTTTCCGGGGTTCGCTTTGCTCCGTCCCTCATTCTGAGCGACCAAGCCCTGCAAGCAACTCACGCAGGTCAAGTATAATTAACTCTGTTTAATCCTTCTTATCAAACGATGCAATTTCAACCTTGCACCCACAGAGAAATACACGTCATTTTTCAAGAACTGGTTTTCAAAATCAAAATTATGACCTAAGCCCATTTCAATATTTAAATTGAAATAATCTGCATGCACTTTCCAAAACATACTGGGCTCTAGTAACCAAATATTACGGCGCTGCTGGAGAGAGTCTGGAATTGATCGTAAGTCTTGAACCATATTTTCTTTGACACGGAAGAAGTTAACCCGACTCAAACGCGAACCAAAGCCGAACTCCAGATTTCTTTTTCGCCCTCTCATCGAACCCAATATACCCCACTTCTGAAATTCATAATTCATGCCACCAGCTTCGTATGCATTAATATCAGAACTTCCTTGACCATAAAACAAATAGGCCTCTAAACTATATTTATGGATGTCACTTAAGTAATAGCCTAACCCGTATTCGAGATAATCATAATCCTGATTAACTCTAAATGTATCTACATACTCTAATTCTGGATCGCCATCACAAGGTATATGTCTGTAAAATTCTCCATAATCCTGATAGCTGATATACGCCCCTAAATTTTTAATCGGAGAATAAGCCAAGATGTATTCAGGATTGATTTGCCTCTCCTTACTTCCACTCCAAGAATCATCCGCGTATAAAAGATTAACGGTAGCCAACAAATCCCCTTGATCATTTAATCCAATATCTGAATTCGTCGAGGGTGTGTAATATATCTGCTGGGTACAACACCCGGTTAAAAAGAAAACAGATAAAAAATAGAGACATGTTTTCGACATGGTATTTTAGAGTTCTAATTAAAAAACGAAATCATAAACCCATTTGTCCATTAGGTGGAATCAACGAACTATAATCTCTAGATTTTAGTACGACACCAACTTTAAAAATAAGTTAATGATCATCAATCTTCTTCGCTCTTTGAGATCCTAAAAAGATCGAAAATCCCACATTCAGATTGGTAGAGCTGATATTAACTCTAAAGTTTTCTGGGTTAAAATCCGAATTTTTCAGTGTTGTATTATTGTATCCAATTGAAACATCAAGAGTTACTTTTTCACCCAATGGAGCAGCTAATCCTAAATCTAAACCTTAGGACCGGATGGCGGTACTAGATTCCCAATACGCATAAATTCCTCCGTCAA
>JAHDBE010000050.1 GCA_020630555.1 Saprospiraceae bacterium | reverse complement strand
AATCACACCATCATCCGAGGGATATTGAATACTTCCATCCTCTTGACGAGAAATTTTAGTGCACTCCACGACTTTTGCAAGATTACCGTGTGCGTCTGGATAACACACTCCCCTATTAACAGTCCCATGATCAGATAATGTATTTTTTAAATAATATCCGACAACTGCAAAACTTTTATCGTCTTCATTAAAAAATTCAGATAAGGTAGCAAATGAATCTACACCATAATAATCGTCACCATTTATTACACAAAATGGCTCATGAATCACATCTTTCGCCATTAAGACTGCATGCGCTGTCCCCCAAGGTTTTACCCTTTCCTTGTCATAATCGAATCCCTCTGGGACTTTATGAAGTTCCTGTGTTACAAATTCAACTTGGATTTGATCTTCGAATTTACCCGCAAAAAACTTCTTAAAATCATCTAAAAAATGATCTCTAACTATAAACACGACTTTAGTAAATCCAGCTTTAATCGCATCGTAGATTGAGTAATCTATGATTGTCTCGCCATTAGGGCCAAACGCATCCATTTGTTTTAATCCTCCATAGCGACTTCCCATTCCAGCGGCTAAAACGAGTACGGTTTTATTCATTGCAATAAAATTTAATATGAAGATAGTATTATTCTTTATTTGACTTTCGTCAATGGCATAATTAGTATCTTACCCTAAACTCAAAACTCATGCTATTAAGCGCCCTTGATTGGATCATTATTTGTCTTGTTTTGTTCATTTCCCTGACCATTGGTTTTTATGCCGCCCGAAAATCCGGTCGAAGTTCTACTGAATATTTTTTATCGGGTAAACAGATGCCATGGTGGCTACTTGGTATTTCCATGGTCGCCACAACCTTTTCGACGGACACTCCAAATCTGGTCACAGATTTAGTCAGGCAAAATGGTGTATCTGGAAATTGGGTTTGGTGGGCTTTTCTACTGACAGGTATGTTAACTGTTTTCGTATATGCCAGATTATGGAGAAAATCCAACATCAATACAGATCTAGAATTTTATGAACTCCGATATGGTGGTAAAGGTGCCGAAATTCTTAGAGGGTTCAGGGCAATTTACTTAGGTGTCTTGTTCAATGTCCTCGCTATGAGTGGTGTTATTCTGGCGGCTATTAAAATTGGAGAGGTTATGCTAGGCTTATCTGCCCTCGAAACTGTAGGAATTTCATGCACCATTACGGTAATTTTTAGTGCTTTAGGTGGCTTTAGAGGGGTTATACTTACAGACCTAATGCTTTTTGTTATTGCTATGATAGGTGCTATTGGAGCAGCGATTGTGGCAATTAATCACCCAGAAGTTAACGGCCTTTCTAATTTATTTACTCATGAAAATGTAGCTGACAAACTAAGTTTTGTACCAAGTCCAAACGATGGATCCATGTTTTACGCTTTCTTTTTGATCCCTCTAGCAGTTCAATGGTGGTCATCTTGGTATCCAGGTGCTGAACCTGGAGGTGGCGGATACGTTGCTCAAAGAATGCTTGCCGCAAAAAATGAAAAAGACGCCATGGCTTCAACCCTCCTTTTTAACATTGCTCATTACGCCCTTCGTCCTTGGCCATGGATACTTGTAGGTTTGGCATCCCTAATTGTGTTTCCTGATTTAGAAAGTTTACAAGCCGCTTTTCCAAATGTATCCACTGATAAACTTGGCCATGATTTGGGTTACCCTGCCATGTTGACTTTCTTACCTACAGGACTTTTGGGACTTGTTCTGGCGAGCTTAATTGCCGCATTCATGAGCACAATATCTTCACATTTAAACTGGGGATCGTCGTACATAGTCTTTGATTTTTACAAAAGATTCATTTCACCAAATGCCTCCGAAAAATCTATGGTGAGAATGGGAAGGTTATCTACCTTATTTTTAATGATTCTCTCGGCTGTTTTTGCGCTATCGCTTAAAAGTGCTGCGGAATTATTCAGCATCACATTGATGTTTGGTGCAGGAACAGGCTTAATTTTCATATTGCGTTGGTTCTGGTGGAGGATAAATATCTGGAGTGAAATTTCAGCCATGATTTTTTCTGGGATTATTAGTCTTCTCTTTCACAAAACAGAGCTTTTTAGTTTTTTACCAGATGTATGGAGTTTTCCATTTTCAGTACTTTTAACGACAATAATCTGGTTGATTTTTACATTTCTCACTAAACCAGAAGATGAAGCCACTTTAGTAAGTTTTTACGAGAAAATACAACCTTATGGCTCGGGATGGAAACCTATCGCACCCAAAGCCTCTATCACGGAATCAGAAACTTGGAGTATGTCTACAGGTATTTTGGCGTTTTTATCTGCAACTTTTATGGTGTATTCATTGTTGTTCGGAGTTGGATATATACTTTATGGCGAGATGATAAAAGCCTGTATTTTATCTCTTGTTTTTTTGCTTTGTTTACTAATTTTATCTCGGCTTTGGCCAAAATTGACCTAAGTCAGAATAAGAATAATTGCAACTGATAAACAATAGTCTATATATTACTTTTTTTTGTAATATATAATTTTTAGTTTTGCATTTACACGCTTAATTAAAATCCCGTAATCGAAATGAGAAAAATTTTAATTTTCGGATTGTTTTTATGCTTGGTTCTTGCATGTACAAAGGATCAAATGCCGTTGCTTATTGAACTGGATAATCAACTGAGACAGAACATCGAAGCTACCTCTCCTGACGGTACAACAGACTTTTACATATTACCAGATGAGGATGATTATGCGAATATCCCTCAGGATCCTAAAAATCCGCTAACTGCCGCAAAAGTAGAATTAGGTAAACTATTCTTTTATGAAACGGGTTTAGCTCAAGATGCTCTTAAAAATTCAGGTTTAGGCACTTACTCTTGTGCTACTTGTCATATTCCTGAAGCGGGATTTAGACCGGGCGCTGCCCAAGGAGTTGCCGATGGTGGAGAAGGCTTTGGCATAAATGGTGAGAAAAGAAGAAAAAATACGGAATACGAAGAGAGCGAATTAGATGTGCAATCTGCACGACCACTTAATCTCTTAAATGTGGCATATGTCACGAATACCTTCTGGAATGGTCAATTCGGAGCTACTGGTGTGAATATTGGGACAGAAGAGCGTTGGGATGATATCCATGCCACAGAGTTAAACCATCTTGGTTTTGAAGGTCTTGAAACCCAGAACATGGAAGGTCTTATTGTACATAGGATCCAAATAAATAAACAACTTCTAGAAGAACTAGGTTATTTAGAATTATACGATGAGGCTTTTGGAGATATCCCCGAAGAAGAGAGATATACTCAGAATACAGCGAGTCTTGCGTTTTCTGCCTATTTACGTACTCTTATGTCTAATCGAGCACCATTTCAGGACTGGTTAAAAGGTGATTTGGGTGCTCTTCCCTACAAACAAAAGAAAGGTGCGATTTTGTTTTTTGGAAAAGCTCAATGTTACCAATGTCACTATAACCAAAATTTAGGTTCCTTAGAATTCCATGCTTTAGGAGTAAAAGACATGTGGGAACAGCCGTCTTTTGATACATCACCCGATGACAGACGAAATCTTGGTCGATATGGATTCACCAAAAATCCAGAGGACTTGTACGCCTTTAAGGTTCCAGGAATATATAATATGGGGGATACACCCTTTTATTTTCATGGTGCCAGCGTTACAAGTCTAGAAGATTTAGTTGAATATAAAAACTTGGCTGTATCTGAAAACAATAATGTCACAAACTCTATGCTTTCCGATAAATTCAAAGCATTGTACTTAACGGATGAAGAAAAAGAGCATTTAGTTGAGTTTTTAGAATTGGGTTTACGTGATCCAGATTTAACACGTTATAAGCCAGAGTCCCTACCCTCTGGATTATGCTTTCCTAACAATGATCCAAAATCTAGAGTAGATTTAGGTTGTGATTAATAAACTTCTAAACTAGGGGTCAAATACCAAGCACTTGTATTAAACTGTTTTCTTACATCGCGTAAGTAATCAGGTAGATCTTCATCGGTACAATCAAATGTAAATCCAACACGCGTAAGTCCGTCTTCTGTTATTTCTTCGTAAAGAGTCAGACCTTTATTCTCTACACGAGTACGCATTTTGAGAATATTTTTGGCCTTTTTAAAAGTACCTACAACAATTATGCATTCAAGAGTTTGGGAGGTATACTCTACTTCCTGATCCGCTGAATCCACATTTTCAAAATGCTCTGAACCTTGATCAGGTTTAACAGAATTCTCTGAACCAGTAGTTTTATCATCAGCCGAAGAAATGTCAACTAATTCAAGATTAGTCTTTTTAGGATTTTCTGGTGCATCATTGACGCATGATTTCCAAAACAATATGCTTACTAGAATTAATGCCGCACCGAAGAGCCATGGCCAAACATTAAAACCGGATTGATCATCATCATAATACACCGTAGAATAGTCTGTCTTTTTATCTAGAGCATTTATTATTTCTTTTTTGTTTTCTACACTCCGAGATACAGGGACAGCCCGAACCTTTGGTAGTACTGCTAAATAATTAGACTGTGTGAAATATATTTTTGAATCTTCACCAACTGATAATTCACCAAGACCTTCAATGGGAAATCTTCTATTAACAAGTATACTTTCAACTAAACTTTCCTTGAATGATTGAATTACATTTTGGGCTATAGGACGATTTATTCCTAAAAACTGGATTAATTCATTTTCTAAAACCTTAGATTTCTCCTCTTTATTCTCATTAAAAACGAGCTGACTCGTAGGTGCTGTAATAACATTACTACCTCTTTGAATTTGAGCCGAACTATCGATCAATTTAATCTCACCAAGACCATCGATCTTGACAATTGCATCCCTACGCAACAAACGATGGATGGCGCCTATTATATAATGCAACTCCGGATTCACAGGATTACTTGGCAAGCTCAAATATACTAAATTACCTATAAGAAGAATTCTAACACACCAGTCTCTCTTATCTCTATTTGACTCAATTTTGACCATCTTAATGGGATAGCCATAATATCTTTGCTACAAAATATTTCTATGTATTCAAGAGATACTTCAGCAAAGTTATTTCAAGAGGCACAAACCCTTTTTCCGGGTGGAGTACATTCGCCAGTGCGTGCTTTTAAATCAGTAGATGGTCCGCCATTGTTTATAAAAAAGGGAGATGGTCCTTTCATATGGGATGAAGATGGTAATAAATACATAGATTTTTGCTGTTCATGGGGCCCGCTAATATTAGGACATAATAACGATAATGTTCGAAATGCTATTAAGCGCACTGTTGAACGAGGAACCTCATTTGGTGCACCCAGTCGACTGGGAAACTACATTGGTAAACTAATCTTGGACAATCATGCGTATATTGATAAAATTCGATTTGTAAGTTCAGGTACAGAAGCGGTAATGTCTGCCATTCGATTAGCCCGTGGATTTACGGGCAAATCAAAAGTTGTGAAATTTGAAGGATGCTATCATGGACATGTGGATAGCCTACTTGTTAAGGCCGGTTCTGGTTTAGCTACATTTGGCGTGAGTACTTCCGCAGGAATTCCTCAATCCTTTATCGAGGATACATTAATATGTCCTTTAGATGATTTGGAAACATTAGAAAAGATTCTCGAATCTCATAATGACGAAATCGCATGTGTAATCATCGAGCCCATACCTGCGAACAACGGATTATTAATACAGACTTCAGAATATCTCAAAGATTTACGTGATCTCTGCACAAAATTTGGGGTATTACTCATATTTGATGAGGTTATTTCTGGATTTAGAGTGGGATTTCAGGGTGCTGCTGGATTCTATGACATACAGCCAGACCTGATAACTTTTGGAAAAATCATTGGTGGAGGCATGCCTGTGGGGGCCTATGGAGGCCGAAAAGATATTATGGCCTGTGTAGCACCAGAAGGAAACGTCTACCAAGCCGGAACATTATCGGCAAACCCAATCAGTTTGTGTGCTGGAATCGCGGCTTTGGAGGAATTACTAAAGGATGGGTTTTATAAGGTATTGGATGAGAAGTCCAAGAGTTTTGTAGAGAGTCTAGAAAACCACATTCAAAACTTGGAGTTAAATATGCACATTCAGCGCATTGGTTCGATTTTCTGGTTCGCTTTCGCGAAAGAAACAATACGTCGATCAGATCAAATACCTGAAGAATCGTCTGAAATATTTAGAAAAATGTACTCATACTTATTAAACAATGGAGTGTATTTAGGTCCGTCTTCATATGAAGTCGGATTTGTTTCTGCGGCACAAACAACCGAGACTTTGGCGAAAGCCGGTGAAATAATTAAAAAAGCCATTACACATAGCCATAGCTAAATGGAATGAAACAAAACCTAAGTATCAAAATCCTTTCGTTTTTTGTAATCGGTTATATGCTGGTTGCCCTAGGCTGGTGGTCCGTATTACTTCATCGAAAAAATACAGAACTTTATCAAGTTAAAAAGGAAATTCTCCAACGGGATGACTTCAATGAAGAATCCGTACATGTATTAGAAGAAGAATTTGCTCGTCAAAACACAATGATTTTAGGTGAATCCTTGGTATTTGGCCTTATGTTAATTCTAGGAATATATTTTTTATGGAAGGCGTATCAGAAGGTAATACTAGCATCAACAAAACAAAAGAACTTCTTATTGTCCATTACTCACGAACTAAAAACGCCCTTAGCGTCGAATAAACTCGCCCTAGAGACCCTTCAAAGAAATGGATTACCAGAACAAAAAAGAAAAGAACTCATTGAGACTGGTATTCAAGAAAACGATCGGTTAACCCGCTTGGTGGAAAACTTATTAATGAGTGCTAAATTAGAACACAACTATGAATATCATTTTGAAAAAAATAATTTAGAAAATATCATTTCCGAAGAGATTGTTTTCATACAAAGAAAGTTTCCCAATAAATCTATTAATCTCGATTCTAAGTTTCCTGATTTAAGCATCATATGCGATAAACAAAGTATTCACATAGTAATTCGTAATTTATTAGATAATGCTTTAAAATATTCTCAACCTCTTTCACCTGTTCTTGTTAGTATAGGTAAGGAGAGAAAAAGTGCCTTAATTTCAGTAAAAGATTGGGGCATTGGAATTGATGAAAAACATATAGATTTAATATTCGAACAATTTCAACGAGTTGGGAATGAAGAGACTCGAACGAGTAAAGGAACAGGCCTTGGATTATTCATTTGTAAAGAAATAATTAAAGCACACCAAGGCACTATTCAGACTGAAAACCACTCGGAAGGTGGTAGTATTTTTAAAGTGACATTACCCATTTAATATGCAGCGAATTCTAGTTGTCGAAGATGAAGAAAGCATTCGAAAATTGCTTAAAATGAACCTCGAATTAGAAGGCTATGAGGTTAGTGTCGCAGATCGCGGAGATCAAGCACTTAAGGCTTTTAAATCGGAGCATTTCGACTTAATCCTGCTTGATATTATGCTTCCTCAAGTAAGTGGATTTCAAATATGCGAGCAAATTCGGTTAATAAATCCAGATATTCCTATTCTCATACTTTCCGCCAAAGATTCATCCTCGGATAAAGTCAAAGGATTAAAATTGGGAGCTGATGATTATCTAGCAAAGCCATTTAATCTGGAAGAATTAATCCTTAGAATTCAGAAATTACTTGTTCGATCTAACCCCGAGGAAAAAAAATTACAACAGAGCTATACCTTCGGTAACAATGAAATTGATTTCAAAACGTATCAAGCGAAAGGTAATCATGGTAATTTCACACTAACAAATAAAGAAGCACTCTTATTGCGCATGCTTATCGAAAGAAAAAACGAAGTTGTTTCTAGGCAGCAAATTTTACAAACAGTCTGGGGGTATGATGTCTATCCTTCCACGCGAACAATTGACAACTTTATTTTGTCCTTTCGAAAGTACTTTGAAAAAGACCCAAAAACTCCTCAATATTTTCAATCAATTAGAGGTGTCGGATATAAGTTTGTTAATTGATATTTTTACAAGGCATCGAATTCCGACCTTCTCTCCTTATACCATTTTTCAAAAGCCTCAGGATCATGCATCAAGGACCTCATCTTATTCATGGCCTCTAGATGTGCCTTGTCTTTCCTTTTAAACATATCCATACCATGCGCTTTACTCTGAGCTTCAATCTCTTCAAAAGTATTTCCTTTAAATTCTAGATCACATGCACCTCCGAGCTGTTTACATGTCATTTTTTTCATAATCTCATTTTAAACCATAAAATCCTCGTCATGGTCAATATGCAATTTATCACAACATAAAGTTCCAGCGACCGTACCTAGAGCTGGAGCTAAAAATAATCCTAGGATAGGAATCCCTAACAATAATAGAAAAAATGCGCCATTTCCAACGGTCACAAAGCGATGAGAACGCATTTGTGTAACTGTCTGTCTTACATTATAAAAGCGTTCATAATAAAAATCCATATTACCAAAACCCGCATAATAGGCCTGAACTGCAAATATCAACGGTACACTCAATACCCCAATCACAGGAAAAAAGCCAAGCAATAATAATCCTAATGTAATTCCCAATTCCCTTATCAAATTTCGAAGAGCTACTCTTAATCCTCGCACAAACTCTTTAAGCATTTTTCCAACACTAAACGGACGGGCTGTATGATTTGGGTTAAGGATGTATTCCACCTTTTCTGACAGAAGTGACATAAAAGGTGACGCTATTATTATAACTAGGTATTTGTAAAGGAAAAAACCCGTAACAGCAGAAATGATACTTGATAGAACGGCACCTAGGTTAGCAACAATACCTGCACCAAAATCAAAAGGATACCACGATTGAAAAACAGAGACTAAACTTCCAAAATAATAGATGATTACTCCAAAAACAACTGTACCAACTAGAAGACTTAGAATTCCAGGAAGCAGCATATAAAGCCAAAGATTATGTTTTCGGACAAAATTAAATGCTTTAAAGTATGCACTAAATCCGAAAATAAAATCCTTAATCATAGCTATGTTGTTTTTTTCTTACGTCTTGTTTTAAACAATTCAACCAATTCCTTTTCTTTCATAAATCCAAGCTCAAGGAACGTGGTTTGAACGAATTTTTTAATGTCTTGATAATCTTTACCTCTCTTGTCTGTAAATCTCTTAATTAGTCTCTTTACATATCCAAGACTTAGATCCTTAACGTTCTGATTAAACTGTTGGTTAGAGAAGATATTCATATATGAGACAAACACCTTATTAATTTCGAAGTAGTCTGCATAATTTTCGACATCCAGATTAGAAATCAACTCATCAAAGTGTCCAAATATGATTTGCCTAGTACATTCGTTTTCTATTGATCGACCTTCATGACGATCATAAAACTCTCTAACGGCTTCGATGGCATCTTCGTGGATATAGCCTTTTGAATTAACTACATCCATCATATTATAGTATTCTGTGATTTGATCATTTCGTCCACGATCTATCATCTCTGAGAATCCTTTAAAATTACTAGCAGAGAAATTAATTTTACCTTTTAGAAGATCGCTTAGGCTTTTAAAGTATTCTTGATTGAAAACTTCACTAGTATCACGTAGGTTGTTCATGGCATCAATATATGATGTTCTTAACTCACCTTTCGTTGGATAACACATTCCAATTATGAGTAATAATTCGACAAAATCTTCTTGATTACGAAATCCTTTGTTATCGATAAGTGATTTTATTTCATCCAGAATGTTTGTATTGTCAAATTCATTATTAGCTCTAAACAATAAGAACTCTGAAAGTTCGGGTGCCTCTAATTGAAGTTGATTTGCTTCCGTTGGAAAATGAGCCGTGTGATATACAAGGGTTTTAAATTGATTCTTAAATTTCACAAAACCGGTCCATCTTAATTTTGGATCCCGATACTTTTCGAGCTTCTGAGACTCTAAAAAAAGTTTAACACGCTTGTTATCTATAGCACTTACCAAATTTGTAATCCATATGTCACTACTCAAAGCGAAGCCCATCTGAACTGCTTGCCCAATTCTCAATTTGAGAAGTTCGAAATTCATACTGCCACAAATCGTATTAAGTACATTACTAAAATGTGACTGTGGTCGGATGTATTTCACTCTTGTTTTATCTACCTTTCCTCTTAATACACTATAGCCCAGTACTCTCGGAAGATACAGCCCTTCAAAGCCCTCATCAAAAAGGTATTCCTCCATTTTGATTAATTGCAATGGCTCTTCTCTCGCTATCTTCTCATGCACCGCATGAATTTCTGGCTCGAATGCTTCTCTTAATTCATTATATATTTCATCTTCCTCTTCATCAAGATATCTTTTAAGGATATCACTATTTTGAATCGAAGCTTTAATATTATCAAGCTGCAGAATATACTTTTGATCAAGACTTTTCATGACTTTCTTTATTTAAACCTGTTTAATTTCGAAAATTGAGCAGGTATCCTTTAATACGTCTAGACCTGGTAGCGCATTTAAGCCCTACCAGGTCTAGTCAAATTTATTCTAATTAAAGATACAATGAGTTTCCGTTAAGAACGGAATCCTATTGCTCCTCTGAACTCGCTGGAGTTTGATCTGCAACTTCTGCAGAAACTTCAGCAGCTTCTTCATTTGTACTGTCTTCTTCTCTAAAAGCCTCACCTGCGCTTGTATCGGCTTCTACAACTTGAGCTTTTGGTTTTGCAGATCCAGAAACCATTTTTAGAAACTCCGCTTTTTCATTAGCCGTCTGTTCGAATCTAGCAGCTACTTTAGCATTTTTAGCATCGATAAACTCTTTTAATTGAGCATCCGCTGCTTCTTGAGTTAAGGCGCCTTTTTTTACACCTCGTTGTAAGTGCTTTTTATACAACACACCCTTGAATCTTAGAATTGCTCGTGCAGTATCCGTAGGTTGTGCACCTTTTAATAACCAATCGTAAGCTTTGTCCACATCTACTTCGATAGTAGCTGGCTTCGTCATCGGGTTATAGCTACCCAATTTTTCAATGAATTTACCATCTCTAGGAGCACGTGCATCCGCTGCAACAATATGATAGAATGGTGCTTTTTTTCGACCTCTTCGGGCCAATCTAATTTTTACTGGCATGACTAAATTTATTCGGTTAAACCATCCCTAATTACCTTGACTAACAAGCTCTAGGGTTTAGCGGTGCAAAAATACTGGTTTTTATGAGAACTATCTCCTTTTTTTGGCAAAATTCATATCAATTATACCTGGTTTAAAAATTGAATTTAAGCCCGATACTTGGAATAATTGGAAGCTGATCGACACGACTGTATCGTATTCTATCAAAATAAAAAATATTAGGTCGATTGTATACATTAGATACAGAAGCCACTAATTCGGCGTTCATATGCTTGCTAAATCTAAAGATTTTAGTGATAGACAAATCCAGTCTATGGTAATAAGGTAAACGTCCACCATTTCTTTCGTCGGAATAAAGAATACCTATATTCTCAGGATTTTCTGTTAAGTAATCTGTTGAGACTCCCCCAAGAAAACTATTATAATTATAAAATCCTTGAGTCTTAGTAAATGGAAAACCTGAGCCTAAATTCCAACGGGCACTAACTTGAAAGTCTCCATCATCATCTAAATTGTACGTGGAAAGCAAGTTTACGTTATGTCTTCTATCGAATACAGTCGGGTACTTTTGACTTCCGTCAAATCTATTAACGAATCCAAGCGAATAGGTTGCCCAAACATAAAGTTTGTCGCGTTGATATTTCATTGAAAAATCTACACCATATGCTTCTCCAGTTTCTGTGGAGTAATCCGGATCACCTCTAGCAATTTTATTCCTATTCACAATGACTAACTGTGTGAAATCTTTAAAATACCCTTCCACATTGAGTTCTAAATTTTCTAATAAATCGTACTCAAATCCAGCTATGGCGTGAGCTGCCCGTTGTAATTTATTTTCTATATTTTCTCCATCCAAACCAATCACTTGATTTTCTGGACCTGACAAGAAGCCAGAAAATAGATTTACGACATCCCTTTCATTGGATGTACTGAGAATATTCTGAGAATACAAGCCACCGGCTGCTTTTAATCGCAATCGATCGTTTACATTATATTTCAATCCCAATCGCGGTTCTGGCGACAATACCCCCTGGGAAGCATAATATTGCAACCTTATTCCCGGCTCTATGACTAACCCACCTATGACTTGACGGTAATTAACAAAACCGGACAATTCCGTCGTGTTTTGAAATTGAGAAAGACGTAAGTTAAACGGATTTGTGAAGTCAAATTCAGTACGAATACTTTTTACCTCAAAGCCGTATTTTACCTCATTATTATTACCAAAGAATGTAAAATCTATACCTGCAGACAATTCTCTAATCCTACTGGTTCGGTCGTCTTCACTCGATTCTCTAATTCCTATGTCGTAATCTGACATACCTATAAGGCCACCAACAAGAAAGCCACTATTGCCTGGGATTAACTTAAAATTGGCCCCTCCACCAAAATTTGACCAATCAATTTTAGCGACATCTGGGTTATTAAATTCATCTGAGAAATTAAATCCAAATAGATTAAAAAACGATCCATTGGAGGTACGAAAAGATAACTTTCCATAGTTATCGTTAAACTTAAATGGCAGCCCTACTTCTTCATTAACACTACCGTATGTGTATAGCTCTTTAGACGTTTGATCGATAATAGATCTTTTTGAAGTCAAAACAAAAGACGCGCTAGATTTACCTTCTTGAAATTTAATTAAGGGGCCTTCTATAAGTCCTTTGTACATAAAAGGACTTACACTCAACTGCCCACCTAAACGGCTTTTATCTCCATCTCGAGTAGATATATCAACCACAGCAGAAATTCGACCACCATGAGTTGCGTTAAATCCTCCAGTTAAAACATCAACATTTTTTATCAATTCAGTTTCAAAAATGGAATAAAATCCTATGGAGTGAAATGGATTATAAATTATTAATCCATCCAGCATAATTTTGTTTTGAACTGGAGATCCCCCTCTAATAAACAGCTGTCCCCCTTGGTCACCTGTAGAAATAATTCCAGGTAGCACCTGTAAGTACTGCACGATATCGGCATCCCCCCCTGTAGATGGCAACTGCTTTATTTCCCTTTGTGATACGGCTAATTTAGAAATCTGAACTTCCGTTCTCGCCTGTTCTTTTCTCGCAGATATATTGACAACACCTAACTCAATGGAATTTTCTTCCATATATAGATTTCGAGTTATAATACCTCTTTCTGGTACATTAACCTCCATTCTCACCGTATCGTAGCCAATATAAGTCGCAATAAGAATGTATTCACCCGTCGGGACATTTGGTAAGGTATAAAAGCCATTTATATCCGTATTGGCACCAATCGTCGTGCCTTTTAAATATACGTTTCCGTATAAAATCGGATCGCCATTTGATTTATCAAAAACAGTACCTCTAACGGTAGCTTGCGCGGAGGCTACATTCGCGAAAGCGAGAAGAAAAAAAAGAATAATTATCCGATGGAGCATATGGTCAACTTTAGCGGCGTAAAAGTACCATTTTTATCCCGCTCGATTTAGTTAAATAATGTCGTCAAGCAGTGAAAGTTATTCTTTTAAGAAAGACTAGATATCGTTAAAGAAGCGTCTTGCATTTCGATTAAATCCTTCTTTAACCGACGTGGCATTAATATTATTTCTATTATCCTCAGTAACAGCACTTTTGTAAAGTTCTACTTCCCATGCTGGATTTTGACGTTCACCTCTACAGGTAGAGTGTAACAACCTAAAGTCATTGTGTGACAAAGAAGGATTGTAAAAAAGGAACTTCACATTAGTCTGATTATTTTGAGGAATCTTATTATATACCCAAATCTCGTAAGGAGGCGCAGAGGGCTCGTCTTCGACAGTGACAAGGTCATTAGGTCTTCCGTATTTAAGATAAATATATCCCCTATCCGTCTCAAAACCATATCCAAATCCAGAAACGAATTGGGCATGGACCGCATCCGCGACTTTCATGTATTGATTAAACGCTGCTTCCGCATTTTGACCATACTCGTCCGAGAAGTATTTAAAAACAAAGTACCGTTTAGGTTCAATTTCTTCTGAACTTATGACACCATTTAATATACCAGTTAGATGATAAGGGGCGACTGGCACCAGGGCCTTCAAGTAATAATCTAGACGATCTTTATCTAATTTATGCGCAAATGAATTTGAAAACTCTTTATTATAGTTGGCCGCTAAACTATAATCTGCATTTGGGTTACTACGTTGAAAATCAATACTTCTAGAAGCGTAGAGATTTTTATTTCTGTCTAAAACTTCCACTACCAAATGATAATTACCTGAAACTAATTTAGATAGATTAATTTTCTGAACAATAGGTACAACATGGCCTGGAGAAAGTCTTTTAAAACCATTAAATAAAGTTTCACCAAATTCCCCAAAATATCCAATATTCACTTTATATGAAATAAGGAAGTCCTCATTAAAATGCTCTTCAGTATTGTATATCTCCGTAAATAATACAATATCCTCTAATGTTTTAGGCACAAAATTATACGGCAAGGTTTCGTAGGAAAAACCATGTTTTGAGCTAAGCGAATTTTCACCC
>JAHDBE010000049.1:10833-14552 GCA_020630555.1 Saprospiraceae bacterium | reverse complement strand
ATCCGTGTTCTAACGATTGTATTATTCTTCTTCAAGATCTCATCATTGGTCTTTGTGACGATAATAATACAGGTCCTATTCAATCCGATGATACTTTTACTGCTACGATAAATATTGGTCAATCCAATCTCGGAACAAATGCCCAATTTAATGTTTCTTGGAATGGTAATAATTGGGGGCCTTTTGACTTTGATCAAAATGTAGACATCACTAATCTACCTGCTGACGGAAGTACTATTACCTTAAATATTTCTGATGTTTCAGGAAACTGTCCTCCTATTACCGTAGATGTATCGCAATCTTCTTGTTCAAGTTGTGATCAAACTGTAGATGCTGGTATGGATCAAGTTATTGATTGTGACAATCCTAATGTGACAATTTCTGCGACTAGTTCAGAAATGGGTTCGATACAATGGGATGGACCAAATAATTTCACAAGTGATCAATTAGTCATATCTGTGAGTACCGACGGAACATACTGCATAACTGTTACTTATCCTGATCAATGTATAGCAACAGATTGCGTCGATGTAACTGCAGATCCTAATTTACCAATGGCCGATCCAGGAATAGATCAGTCCATTACTTGTGTGGATTCCTTAGTGACGCTCGGTGGTAATGGATCAACCACAGGACCTAATGTGTCATACCAATGGACTGATGCATCTGGTAACATTTTATCTATGGATCAATTCTATGAAGTCGATATGGCTGGTCAATATTTCCTACAAGTATTTGACGGTACTTGTGCATCACCGATTCAATCGGTAGAAGTATTTGATCTTACCGATGAACCATTAGCCATCATTTACGCTGATCCTGATAATATTATTGATTGTAGTGTAGAATCTGTAACTCTTTCCACGGAAGTGGAACCAAATACAGTCTACACATGGACCACTTCTCAAAGTATTATCATCGCTAACCAAGTAAATGTCGACATGGGAGGTGAAGTCCTATTAGTCGCCTTAGATACCATCACGGGATGTTCTAATGAAAACACAATCATCATTGATGATCAAATTGAATATCCTTTAATTAATATTGATGAAGTCAGTCCTATTTCTTGTTCTGATCCTATCACTACTATAAATGCTTCTGACTCTCAATCGGGTTCTACCATATCGTACCAATGGTACGATGAAAATTTTGACCCAATTCCAGGACAAAACGGAAACACCTTAAATGTATCTAACTCTGGTGTATTCTATTTTGAAAGTATTGACAGTGACAATGGATGTATTAATGTCGACACAGTCATGGTCGAATCAATCATTGATTTTCCTGATGCTGAAGCTGGAAATCAAATTCTATTAGGATGTGATGATGAATCAGCACTTTTAAATGGTACAGGATCTGAAACTGGCGATGATATCATTTACAATTGGTACACAAATGATGGTACTATTGATTCGGGTAATAATACTTTAAATCCTACTGTCGGTGGACCAGGTTTATATTTTATCGAAGTGACGAATACCTTTAATGGTTGTGTATCTCTAGATTCTGTCCTAGTCGCATTTAATCCTAATGTGCCTTTCGTCAATACTTTTGATGCACAAAATCCATTGTGTACTGATGAAGAAAACGGATCCATCTCTTTAAACATTGGAGGGGGAACGGCACCTTATCAATATTCCATAAACAACGGACCTTTTACAAGTAATTCTGACTTTAATAATCTAAGTGCAGGTTCTTATAACATGACCATTATTGATGACGAAGGATGTCAATTAGATACAGTCATTGTTCTAGATAATCCAGATCCATTAACGCTAGATATTGAAGGTGAAATCCAGATTGAAATTGGGGAAGAAACTGAACTAGAAGGCATTGTAAATATTGATGATAATGATATTGCCGACATACAATGGTCGCCCGAAGACAGTCTCTCTTGTCCAACTTGCTTGATTACTACGGCTTATCCTGGTGCCACAACTACATATACTTTGACCGTAACCGATGATAATGGGTGCTCAGTATCAGCTTTTGTGTATTTAGCGGTAGCCACTGAAGTAGACATATACGTTCCTAATACTTTCTCCCCTAATGGAGATGGTGTTAATGATGGTTTTACGGCTTACGCCAAAGATAATGTAGAAGAAATCGTCAATATGTGGATATACGATCGATGGGGTGAACTTGTATTCTCGAAAGGAAACTTCGAACCAAATGATCCTAGCTTGGGATGGGATGGAACGTTTAAGAACACTGAATTGAATCCAGGTGTATTTGCATTCTTAATTGAAGTAAGACTTATTAATGGGCAAATTCAAACCGTTAAAGGAGATGTTACAATAATTCGCTAATGACTTTTGAGACGAGAGTTTTTACTCTCGTCTCATTTCCTTTTATTTATTTCCCTCTTCTGGCATTGGTTCTTCCACAGGGATAGGCCAGATTCCATTATCTAAATTTATATCAGCCATCCTCCCACTAGGATCGATAATAATGGACTCTATTTCATTGGCTTTATAAGGCAGGATCATATCATATGTCGGATGAGTCCAAGGCCAATCATTTAAAATCTTATAATCGACAGAACTTAAGTCAGTGCTTTTATTACCTCTCATAATTCTCAAAGGAATATTGTAATTGACCGTTTCTCCATTCTTCAGTAATACTTTCAGATCTAAAGGCATAGGCATCAAACCATTTTTTCGAAGGGTTAAAACAGAGGTTTTTTCTTCACTGATTAAAGTGTCAATTTGATAATCGATAGTTTTCGTAGTATAAACAAAATATTCTTTAAACCAGTCCAACTCTAATCCACTTTCCTTTTCCATCACACGAATGAAATCATTTGGATTAGGATGTTTAAACTTCCAATCCTCAAAATAACGCTTAAAGGCACGATCAAATACCGGTTTCCCCATAATGTATTCGAGTTGCTTTAAAAACACACTGCCTTTAGTATATGAGGCGACTCCGTAAGCTTGATTCGTATTATAGTGATCTGCATGCGTACTGAGTGCTTCCTCATATCCACTCTGACTAAATCTACAATATCCCCTGACAGTATTGAAATGAGGATCTTCTACCCCGGTTCCTGGCAGTAGGCCTTTTAATCTCAAATGATTCATTATGGCCGAACTCGTAAAACTGGTAAAGCCTTCATCCATCCATGGGTATAAGCTTTCATTAGTCCCGAGCACCATTTGATACCAACTGTGCATTAGCTCATGGACAGACACACCCACTAAGCTAGGCAAAGGACGTTCGCCAGTGATTAAAGTAGCCATGGGATACTCCATACCACCGTCCCCTCCTTGTATTATAGCATATTTAGGATAGGGGTACTTACCATAATTCTCATTCGCATACTTAAGGACTTCATCCATAATTGCTGGAAGTCTCTCCCAATTCTCGTCTGTATTTTCTCCCGGCTGATAAACAAATTCTAGGATTGTCCCATCATAGGCCGTTGTAGTAACCACTTTATAGTCTGGATCAGCAGCCCAAACAAAATCATGGATATTATCTCCCTTAAATCTCCAGGATTTTTTACCCCCTTTTTCTTTCTTTGGTTCCTCATCCATTGTACCCGTTCCAGCCACTATGTAGTCTTTATCTATGACAATTTTTACATCAAAAGCTCCCCATACTCCATGGAATTCCCTTCCAACGTATGGATTAGCATGCCATCCCTGATAATCATATTCACACATCTTAGGATACCATTGGGACATACTAAATTCTATTCCCTCTTTATTATCTCG
>JAHDBE010000049.1:0-10823 GCA_020630555.1 Saprospiraceae bacterium | reverse complement strand
AACATTCTCACCTGGTAGAATTGGGTCATCCATTTTCACCTCAAGGATTGTCCCTTCCATATGAAAATCTAGTTCATTTCCTCTACACTTTAAATTTTGTATTTGATAGAAGCCAATTTCCTCCATAGACAACTTAGAAATCCGATCTGTAACTCTGGGATCAGGGTCTAATATATTTCGAGATCGAGTATCCATCATACTTCCCGGTTGAAAAGCGTTAAAATATAAATGATAGAAAACCCTATTTAAGGTATCTGGTGAATTATTATAGTATTGACAATATTGCTTTCCGAGATACTGGTGTTTCTCAGCATCCACATCAATAATCATCTTATACTTGACAGCTTGTTGCCATCTATCTTGTCCATTCGCCGTAAGGCAAAAAAGAAGAATCAATAATATTCCAAAATTAAACTTCATATTCACTTTCAATTTTTTCTAATATTTTACTAAAACCAGCCCAATCATATTTCCAAGAGCAAATGGCTAAAAAGATAACTCCTTGTATGACAAAAAATAAAAACACCATACTTGGGTTTATTTCGGAGCTTCGAAAAAGAGCATCCGTTTGAATCGCAGATCCTTCGTAACTGAGTATTACGGCTGCAAAAAAGTTCGTTGCCGCATGGACGCCAATAGCCAATTCTAAACTGTCATCCATTATCGTCATCACCCCAAGAATTATTCCAGCACTGATATAATACGCTTGCATGACTCCCATACCATATTTGGCTATTTCCGGATTAAACATGTGTATCGCACCAAATGCCAAAGAAGTTAAAACAAGAGGTATCCACTTGTATTGAGCAAAAGTTCCGACAGCATGCATTAGATATCCACGAAACAGTATTTCTTCAGCTGTAGTCTGAATGGGAAGAACCAATATTGCTAAAAGAAATAATACAACAAAACTCCCAGCCTCAAACTGGAAGCTATAAGAATCTGGAGACATGAAATAATTAAAGCCTTCTAAAATCAAACCCAAGAATACCCAAAGCAAAAAGGCCCAAATAATTTTTGACCAATCTATTTTGAGCTTAGGATTGATAACCGACAAAAGAGGTCTATTATGTCCATATTTAATAAACAATAAAAGCAATCCTAAGGCTACCGCAAACATGAGTATCAACAAAATAAATCCCAGGTTTGAATCAATTCCAAACAATTCAAAATTTGGATTACTCATAAATGCTTCTAATTCCTCCTCACCTAAAGAGGGATCTTGACTTAAGCGATAATAAAGCGCAGCTACTAAAGGAAGTTGACCGATAAAATAACCTATTAGAAAGATTAATAAACCTATCCCATATTTCCAGGCCTGAGTTTTCTGTATCTGTGACTCTCTAAAAAACATATTAAGAGTTTAAATCATATTCCCAACAAACAAAGGGTGTTTCTTTGCCGTGAAAATAGCAAAAACCCTCTGCTTTGGTAAAACCCATATACTGATACAAACCATTACTATAGGGGTTTTTTATGTAGGCATCTAAGCGTAAAGTGTCCAAATTCATGTCATTTTTGGCATATGTAAAAAGATGTCTAATTAAAGCTTTTCCAATACCTCTTCCTTGAAAATCCGGATGAACACCCATGCGATGTATTACACCTACCTTTCCGTCATAGATCCACTTAATGTTCTGATACTGCGCATCTTGTTGCAAATCTAGGCTAACAACTCCGACAGCCTTGTTCTCTAAACAATAGACCCAATTGGTTCCAGCATCAAGATCCTTAAGAATATCATCTTCTACAGGATATTGATAATTCCATTGATCTATCTTTAATTGAATTAATTTATCGGTTGCCTTCACAAACAACTGGACTATACTATCTAGATCTTCTAACCTACCCTTTCTAATATGTATATTTTTCACCATATGATATTCGATGAAATTACAGTAATTTTGTACTAAGTTTGTTATTATGGAAAAGAAAAGAAAAGTTCTCGGTTTTACCGCTGTAGCAATCCTTATTGTGGCGGCTATCAGCAGATTACTCCCACATCCGGACAATGTGACCCCCGTCGCTTCTATGGCTTTATTTGGTGGGGCCTACTTTTCAAGAAAATCCCTTGCATTCATTATACCTATAGCTGCGTTGTTTATCAGCGATTTTGTGCTAAACAATACTATTTTAAGAGGCTTTTTTAACTCTGATGGAATCATTTTCTTTTCGCAGTACATGATATACGGTTACATCGCCTTTTTGCTGACCAGTTGTATCGGAATATGGTTCTTAAAGAAAATTTCCGTAGGTCATGTAATTATCGCCAGCTTGGCGTCTTCTATTTTGTTTTTTTTAATTTCTAATTACGGTTCTTACCTGGCATATCTAAAATCTGAAAACCCAATGTCTTTAATGGCGACGTATGTGGCTGGTCTGCCATTTTTTAGAAGTACTGTTTTAGGAAACTTGCTTTTTGCAGGAATTATGTTTGGGTCCTATGAATTTTTCCAAAGAAGAATCATGGTTAAGCAGAAGGCGTAGGCGCATCGGGATATTCCACGCGAACATGATAAATGTTTCGAAGCAAACTTTTAAACGTCGCTTTACACTTTTCAAGATCATCAAAATTTAATTTAGAATCATCAAACTGCCCTTGATCAAGTTTGTATTGAATAATCTTATCCACTAATAGATCGATATCTTGTCCTGTTGGATTTTTTAAACTTTTTGAGGCGGCTTCTATGGAATCAGCCATCATTAAAATAGTCTCTTCTTTACTAACAGGCTTAGGGCCTGGATATCTAAATAGACTTTCGTCAAAATTATGTTCAGGATTCTCCTTTACATGATTTCGATAAAAATATTCCACCCGCGTTGTGCCGTGATGAGATTTTATAAAATCTATAATAATCTCTGGTAGTCGATTTTTTTTGGCCAATTCAATTCCGCCAGTGACATGGCCTATAATTTTTCTAGCACTATCAATATTATTTAAAGAATCATGTGGATTGTTTCCTCCAGATTGGTTTTCAATAAAATATTGCGAATCCTCAATTTTCCCAATATCATGGTATAAGGCCGCGACTTTTACAAGCAGTGAATTACCTCCTATTTTATCCGTAGCGGCTTCCGCCAAATTCGAAACCTGAAGTGAATGTTGTAAAGTTCCTGGAGCCTTTAAAGACATTTCCTTTAAAAGTGGCTTACTCATATCTGACAACTCGGTCAATGTAATATCAGAAGTAAATCCAAAAATTCTTTCGATAATGGGTATGAATGGGTATGCCAAAAGACAGAGTAAAACATTTAAAGCCAACCACGGAAAAACATACCAATCTAAATCCATGAAGCTACCCACTTTAATTAAAGAGAGTCCCAAATAGCTCAACAAATAAGTGCCCAATATTATACCTAAGGATACAAAGAATTTATTCCAATATCTGGTCTGTGATGTAAAGAGTATCACGACAATACCTACTAAGATTTGGATAAAAGTAAACTCATAACCCAACTTAGAAATAAAACTAGCTATCAAGATGACAACAATATGAACAAATAGAGCAAGCCTATCTGAATAAAAATTCTTAATCAAAATAGGCACTATACAAAAAGGTATTAAATAAGAACTCAATCCATTTCCAGACTCCACCATGGTAACAATAAATCCAAATAAGATAGGCCAAGTTAATATGAATAGTAATTTTCTGTTGTTTTCGTAAACAGCAGGAAAATAACTTATCAGATAAAAGATAAGGGCACCAATTATTAAACAGGTCAAAAGAAAGTACCCCATGAATACAATCATAGGACTTCGATTATCAGAATTGTTTTCAGCAAACGCAGACTTATAAGCACTTAATGTTTTAAAGCGCTCACTATCAACTAAATCTCCTTTACGAATAATTAGGTTACCTTTTTGCATCTCAAATCCACTCTTGTCTATGGCAGTTACTTTTTCATCAATGGCCGATTGAGTAGCATCTTCACTATAACTAATATTTGTGGGTATAGATATACTCTTAGTAAAATTTTCAGAGGCTACGAGCTTCTCGGTGAGTTCTTTTTTAACACTACGAACGGTTACAAAAGAATTCACATCAGTGGCGCTCATTAGTCCGTCGGACAAAACACTTATCCGCCGACCTGAATATTTTTGATAATATTCATCCGAAAGAACTCCCCTTTTATACACCCTCTCCAAAAGAGCTCGAATTTCCAATTCATTAAATATTAATGAATCTGGATAACTTGTTGCTAAGTTTTGAACTTTATCAAATACCTGATCTGCAGGGCTTTCGGACGAAATAAATACTGGTAGGCTTTCGGTTTTTATTTTAGTGATCTCGCCATCTATTATGGCTTGATCCTTTGGTACAGTGAAATTAAATTCAGAGACCAAATCCTCGTTTTGCCACTTCTGCCCTTTTACGAAATTCAAATTAAATTGAGTACGTGGAAACATTAAAGTAATAAGCGCAATCGCACCCCCGATTATCAGATATTTTAGGCCTGTTGAGATTTGGCTCATGAACTAATTGTTTGATCTATGAATGTACGTAATACTATCGCGATTTCCAGATTACTTCTTCTACATTAATGCTATAATTCAGCCATCTCGAAAGAACAAACATATAATCTGATAAACGATTTAAATAGATGATCAAGATTTCATCCACCTTCTCTAAATTAGCGAGCGCAACTACCCTCCTTTCCGCCCGACGACATACGGTACGAGCTTGGTGTGCAAATGAAGCCTCTTTAGATCCACCAGGTAAAATAAAGTTTGTTAACTGAGGTAAGGATTCATTCCAAAGATCCATTTGAGTCTCTAGGGTACTCACATCCTCCACCGTAACCGAATCCAGATCAAATGGATTTTCAGGGTCCATTGCTAAATTTGATCCTACATTAAATAGTAGGTGTTGTATAGAGTTTAATTGAGATTTAATGGAATCGTCGGATATATGCGTAACAACCAAGGCGATGACCGAATTC
This sequence comes from Saprospiraceae bacterium, assembly GCA_020630555.1. Classification (GTDB taxonomy): domain Bacteria; phylum Bacteroidota; class Bacteroidia; order Chitinophagales; family Saprospiraceae; genus JAHDCZ01. The sequence continues at coordinate 5,882 of JAHDBE010000049.1, read as the reverse complement.
AATTCATCTACTGTGCCGTAAGCTTCAATTCTTAAATCATCCTTAGAGACTATTTTACCACCAAATAAGGATGTTTTCCCTCGATCGCCTGTTTTCGTATATATTTTCACAGTAGTAATTTAACTTCCGTGAAATTAAGGAATTAGCCAAGATTGTACCTATGATCTGGATTGTCGGCTTTTATTATCTGCTCGTTTTGAACATCAGTTTCGACAAGACCATCACGTAATCTAATGATTCGATGTGCGTGCTCGGCAATATCTGGTTCATGAGTAACAAGAATTATGGTATTTCCATTTGAATGAATTCTTTCAAAAATGGTCATAATTTCAATAGAAGTTTTTGTGTCAAGGTTTCCTGTTGGCTCGTCGGCCAATATTATCGCTGGATCGTTAACTAGGGCTCGGGCAATGGCGACTCGTTGGCGTTGACCACCCGATAGCTCGTTTGGTTTGTGAGACATTCTGTCATCTAAGCCCACCTGGGCCAAAACGTGTTCTGCCTTCTCGATGCGTTTAGATTTTGTTAATCCTGTATATACCAGAGGAAGGGCTACATTTTCTAATGCAGACAGCCTGGGTAGAAGATTAAAAGTTTGAAAAATAAAGCCAATTTCTTTGTTTCTAACTCCAGCTAATTCAGAGTCATTCATCGTACTTACATTCGTACCATTTAAATGGTAACTTCCAGCACTAGGTGTATCCAAACAACCAAGCAAATTCATTAAAGTCGACTTTCCAGATCCCGATGGCCCCATTAAAGCGACATATTCATTTCGGGAAATATTTAATGTAATGGATTTTAGAGCTTGGACAATCTCTGAACCCATAACATAGGTCTTCTTTAAATCATTTACTGAAATAATCGCCTCCATAAAATAGATTTAGCTTAAAGATAAACGATTGTTTTAGGCTTCAAACCAATTGTCGATAAGGAGTATATAATATTCGCCGAAAGGCCAAATTTTAACTAAGAAGCTTCATATTTTAAAAGTATTTATATAAAAAATATCTATTATTACAGTCGCTTTACGCTTAAGTATCTGGAATGATCAAACACATCGCAGTCGCAGGAAATATTGGAGCTGGAAAGACTAGCTTGTCCGAAAGACTATCACAGCATTACGGTTGGGAGGTCCAGTATGAAGACACCTCCTCTAATCCTTATTTAAGTGATTTTTACAACGACATGAATCGTTGGTCATTCAATCTTCAGGTTTACTTTTTGAATAGCAGATATCGACAAATTCTAGATATTCGAAAAGGAGACAAAACTGTCATTCAGGACAGAACCATTTACGAGGATGCACATATTTTTGCGCCGAACCTTCATGAGATGGGACTTATGTCCAAAAGAGATTTTGATAATTATTTCTCTCTCTTCCAATTAATGTCGCAGCATGTCGATGCACCGGATCTAGTCATTTACTTAAAAGCAAGTATCCCGACTCTAGTGAGCCATATACAGACCAGAGGGAGAGATTATGAAGGAAGTATGAGCTTGGATTATTTAAGAAAACTAAACGAGCGTTACGAAGAATGGATTTCTAATTATAGAGAAGGACGATTACTGATAATTAATTCCGACGACTTGGACTTCATAAATGAACCATCAGATTTTGGAAAAATAATTGAAGCCATAGACGGTGAACTACACGGGCTCTTTTAGGTATTGGCGAAAGCCTGAATAAAACTATAATAAAAAACTGCATCTTCGTTACTCCTTAACGAATCAAACTCCTCCCTCACCCTATCCCAATAATTCTCCTCCATGATCCCGTGCTCTACCAGTGTATCAAATCCACTCCTTACTAATCCTTCCCAATAATCAAATTTTTCTCTTCTGGCAATTGGTGTCGTCTTATCCCAAAACATAGGATAGGGTCGAATATCTATATCTTCATAACCAGCATCGGTTAAATAATTACCTAATGATAGTCCAATATTAGCATCCATTCTCATTTCGTACTGAAGCCGAATTGTTTCTCGCCAAACCTCCATTATATGGTCAGGATAAGGGCTTATACGCAAACCTGAATGGTACACCTCTGTCATAATAATTTGGGAATCAGGGGGTAATATTTCACGTAATCTAATTAATGTATCCACAGGTTTTTTTATGTGTTCCAAAACCCAAACCATCAATAAAGCTTCTACATCAAGATCTAATTGATCGACAAAAATATCCGCGCAAATTAGATTGTACCGCGACTTTGGAATTCCTGCTTTCTCTAAATTTATTTTTGCGGCATCTATTTGAGCTTGTGATATATCAATTCCAGTTATTTTAAGATCTGGATAATGCCAAAGTAAATAAATCATCTGTGCTCCGACACCGCATCCAAATTCCGCTAAATGCCTTATGCCTGACAAATCAATACGATCGTATATATACTTAGATAAAACCTCATTTTGAGAAACAAGTCTAGACTGCTCTTTATCGCTATACCCGTGAATATAATCGCTCATATACAAATGTATTAAGATGGTTTCTTACAAATCAGTATCATTTTAGACGAACCAAATAGTCCATGTTAAAGTTACATTTGCATAAAGAATTAATTGTTAATGTTTGAGACACTTAAAGAGGAATTAACTAAACATAAAGTCCAATTAGTGGCGGTATCTAAAACCAAACCAAACAAGGCCATCACGGAACTATACGAGCTCGGACAAAGGGCTTTCGGTGAGAATCGGGTACAAGAACTTGTTGGCAAGCACAAGGATTTACCCAAGGATATACAATGGCATTTAATAGGTAGTTTGCAAAAAAACAAAGTCAAGCATATCGCATCATTTGTTTCTATGATTCATTCTGTGGATAGTCTTGAACTAGCCCAGGTCATTAATAAAGAAGCCGTTAAACAAAAGCGAACCATCGATGTGCTTTTACAGTTCAAAATAGCTGAAGAAGAATCTAAACATGGACTAGATCTCAATACAGAAATAAAACAATTAAAGGAGTTTACTAAATTTCAAAATCTCAGAATATGCGGACTTATGGGAATGGCAAGTTTTGTGAGTGATCAAAACCAAATAAAACGAGAATTTAAAAGCTTAAAAAACAAATTCAGTCTATTAAGCGAAGCTTCCATTTACGACCCTCTGTACTTCAAAGAAATATCTATGGGCATGTCTGGAGATTATAAAATAGCCATTAATGAAGGGGCAACAATTGTTCGTATTGGAAGTCTATTATTTGGGTCTAGATATTAAAGTTTAATGAACCTATGGATTCTGCCATTTTCAGTTCGAAAAAGATATATCCCTGGAGACAGATGAGATAAATCCAATTGATTCTGGGCGTAGCCCCGCTGAACAGATTTTCCAGTCATCGTCCAGATTGAATATTTTCCTGCGTAATTCAAACTTAAAACATCATTTACCGGATTGGGAAAAAACAAAATGTCATCAGGTTCTATACTTGGTACGTGTACACTCGTCAAGCCCGATGTGGTTATATTTGTTTCATAGTAACTAATACCTCCACGTTTAGCCCCAGTCACTAATTCTAAGAGTCCATCATTATCAATATCACCTACATCTAGGGTAAGATTCAGTTCCGGATAAACACCACCCCATCCTAAGGCTAATGTGTCAAAAATAGATTCTGTATTTCCCTTGATGTTATTATATACAGTAATTCCACCTCTTAAAGAGCCCGTAATCACCCAAATGTCATCTCCAATATCAAGTATTCTAGGAGAGGCCTCACCTGTTGAAGAATTCTGAACTCTAGTATTTATTCCTCCAAAGATTGGATTATAATTGCCTTCTTCTTCATTAAAAACAGGATTGCCAATGCTTCCAACATTTCGATAGAAATTCACATTGACAATAACCCCGTCTACAGCAGCTCCATTTCTTTCGCCAATTATAAGATCAGAAAGACCATCTTCATCAATATCAAATATTTCAGGCTTAGCTTTACTACCTACATCAATATCCATAAACTGATATATCGCTGTATTGTACTCCGCTAGATTCCCCGGCCCTGCTATATTTTCAGAATAAAATAAATATCCATTATGATCGCCAACAATTAAATCATCATCACCATCACCATCTAAATCCCCAATGGCCGGAGACAAAATATTCGATACCGAAGCAAACTGAGCATACGACGCATAGTCTGTATCCTCTAAAACAAAGCGTGCCTCATTTTCGGTACCTATGTTTTTATAAAGTACTAGTCGCGCCTCATAATTTGCGGATGAAAGATATTCTCCCGTACATCCTACTAGAATATCCAATTTTCCGTCAAAATTATAATCAAATAATACCGGTGTAGAAAACTCGCCTTGATCAATTGTGCCTTCCTGAAGAAAATCCTCTTGAACAAATTCAAAAATGGCATTAGATTCCGTGCCCACATTTTTGTAGTACCAGGCATTTGAAATGTTAGCCGAATTACCAGAATCATTAGGTGCAAAAATTAAATCCTTTAATCCATCATTGTCAATATCTATATGCGAACTACTAAGAAACAAAGGAAAATCTGCGGGTAAATCATAAGAGGGAAAGTCAGCATCCAAAGAAGACATCCACGCCTCATTCTCAACATTTCCATTGTTTAACAACGTGATATTATTACTAAGTAAATCTCCGATCAATAATTCATATGCCTCATCTCCATTTACATCTAGGGCTGTAATTGTAGAGCCTGCGTGTCTCGACCCAAAACTTCCTCCTGAATGGAATCCCTCTGCACAATCCGAAGGATTAGAACTTAATGTTAACGCAGCATCAAATGGCGCTTCTTTAAATCGACCCCAACATTCATCCGCCAAAACATATTTGAAGGTATCCAACGATAAACCCTCTTCTACAACGAGGTTTTGAAAATAAGAAATTACAGAGCCGCCTTGATCAAAAGACAATATATCCAAGTCACCGTCATGATCTACATCTATTATTTCGCTTATATCTGTACTAGGGACATAAATATTGATAAAACCATTATTCCCTTGATAACACAAACCATTAAAAGGAAAAATGCTCAGGTCAAAATTGACCAGTTCAAAACTTAACTCCCCGTTTTTAATGACAGCTTTTCTAACTTCTATACCCGCAGCACTTGGTATACTATTTATTGGAAAAGTAAATAGGTCCTTGAGGCCATCTCCATTAAAATCCCTTAATCTAAACCAATTAATGACCCTTCCAAAAATTGATTGATATTCAGGTGCAAACTCATAATCGGCCTCGCCGATAGACCCTTTATTTAAAAAGGGTAAAATCACTTCGCCAGCTCGATCTAAAACAATCAAATCTTCTTTCCCATCAAGGTCGAGGTCCATTTTATCAAATTGGGGAGCTGAAAAGCCTCCATAAAAAGGGTCCTTTAATATCTCCCCGTTTATTTCCACATCGACTTTCGTCAATTCAAAAGTCTCCTGAGACCACAAATTTTGTTGCGCTAACGAACAAATTAGACATGTCAAAAAAGCTAATATTTTAAATAAGCGCATTATATTAAGTTTTACATATTAAAAATACGAAGCAAGACAGGCTTTGTTTTATAAAGAATATTGAATTATGAAAAAAACCACACTATTGTCTTTTGGGATATTTGCATGCCTGTCATATTCTATTTTTTGTAGTGCTCAATGCGATACCAAGGCCTGGGATTCCATTCCAATTCCTCAGTTAGAAAAGCTCAATGAATTACATTTTAGCTCTAATACTAATGGCCTAGTCATAACCAGTAATGATAAAACTCTTTGTGGTCAAGGGACTATATTGTTAAACAGTGAAGATCTCCAATTAACTTTCGTCAATGGTGTCGCTGAACACACTATGGAATCTGACGAGAAAGGAAAACTCTTGTTTATAAAATACACCGATTCCGAAGAGTCAGAACAACTTAAACTTTATCATATT
>JAHDBE010000048.1 GCA_020630555.1 Saprospiraceae bacterium | reverse complement strand
GTGATGGGCTTTTGTAAATCCTAGATCCTCGTTTAGCGGCTTCATATCACCATTCGAATCAGGATTTAGATAAAAGAATACGGGTAAAGGCTGTACTTGACTATGCATGCCGTAAGACAAACTTAAACTTTGCTTTTTGTCCAATTTATATTCGTAGGATAAACGAGGTTCCAAACTAAATCTTTGGTTGACACTTTGCCATAATCCGTGTAAACCAACATTCAAAGTTTGATTATCACCAAGTCGATATTTTCCTTGGGTAAACATTTGCGCGATATACATGGCATCATCGACATCTCTAAAGATGCCCATATCTGGTAACCCGTCCATATCTAAGTCAGGTCGTCCATCTCTATCTTCTGCTAAGCTGGACAATTGCGATCTTTGAATTGTAAATCCGGATCTAGTTGTTAATCTTTGATCATACTTGGTGTTAATAAACGAACTTAGAGTCATTGTTGTGGTCTGGTCATCCACATTAACCCAAGGAATTGTTTCGGTTCCGACTTCCGTCAAATATCTGTTGGCTGTAAATTCATTCGCCGAAAGGCTAGTAGAAAAAATAGTACGCACATAACTTTTATCATCGATTAAATAGTTATGCTTTAACCCAACTATTCCCATCTGAGATTGAGCTCGACTGTCCTCATCACTTGCCGCGAATATATCGTCTATATCAGTTTCCGCGGCTAGAAACTCAATATCACTATCGGCTAAAATCCCAAACATAGAGAAGTTGCCAAATTTACTTCTTCCGAAATCCACTTTAAAAGACAGGTCCCTATAATTAGGGATAGCATTTGTCCCGATATCTATACCCACAACGTCAGCAAACTGCACAAACGAATTTCTGAAAGAGACTACGAACGAACTGTTATTTTCTTTATTAATCGGTCCTTCTAACATCGCCTCTATTCCTGAGAAAGCAGCCAACTGAAAAGTCCCCTCAAAACGATCCGTATTTCCTTTTCTAAAACCTAAATCAAACACCCCACTCATGGCATTTCCATATTCTGAAGAGAATGCCGAAGTCATAAAGTCTGAATTTTTAAGCAAGTTGGTGTTCAATGCACTGACTGGGCCACCAGTAGTCCCTAGAGTAGAAAAATGATTTGGGTTAGGAATTGGAACTCCCTCCAAGCGCCATTGTACACCAGTAGGAGAATTACCACGAATCACAATATCATTACGTGAATCGTCTGCTGTACTAACACCAGCATAATTACTAACGAGACGGGAGACATCGTTTCTACCTCCACTATATCTCGTGACTTCCTCCAGAGAAAACGTTCTGGTACTTAGAGAAGCCATCTCATTAATAGATTCATTTTTGGGGATATCTGCAGTAATGACCACCTCATCTAGCTTTTCGAAAGATTCGTTCATTTTGATTTCCAAAATGGTCTCTTTACCTGCGCTTACTAAAATATTTGCTAAAAAATTCGTATCCTAAATAAGAGATGACAAAGTTTTGTCTTCCGACTGGGACATTATCCAATTTAAAATATCCATCAAAGTCTGTTATCGAGCCTAAATCCAAACTTTCATCCATTAACTGAACTGTAGCTCCAATTAAAGGCATATCGGAATCAATATCTAAGACCTGGCCTTTGACAATTTGAGTAGATTGAGAGTAGGATTGGATCGAACCTAAAAAAAGAAAGAAAAATAAGAGAACTTGTTTCATGACGGTATGTATTTGATGATTGATGCATCAAAAGTGCTGTCATGATCTTATATAATAAATGAGATTCCTGTGAGTTGTTGAAATCTCATGGTGAATTGTAAACTTTAATTACTGAATTTATTCGCCCTTTAGTTCCAATTCTTTTTCCTCTTGAGTTTCCTCAATATTTAAAACTTCCTTTTCTGAAATTTCATCGAGTTCAACTTTCAGATTATCGATGATAAAGTTCTGTCTTTGAGGCGTATTCTTACCCATATAGTAACTGAGTAAATCATCTATTTTTGTGTCCTCTCGAATCAATACAGGATCGAGTTTCATTTCCTCACCAATAAAATCTTCAAACTCATTAGGAGAGATTTCACCTAAACCTTTAAAACGCGTGATCTCAGGTTTTCCTCGTAGTTGTTTTATAGCATCCTGTTTTTCGGACTCTGTATAACAGTAAAAAGTTTTTTGCTTATCTCTAACGCGGAATAACGGTGTGTCTAAAATAAACAAATGGCCTTGGCGTACTAAATCTGGGAAAAATTGCAAAAAGAAGGTCAACAGTAAAAGTCGAATATGCATCCCATCGACATCCGCATCCGTAGCAATAACCACTTTATTAAATCTAAGATCTTCTAGCCCATCTTCAATATTCAAAGCATGCTGAAGCAGATTCAGTTCTTCATTTTGATAAACAACCTTTTTAGTGAGACCAAAACAGTTTAACGGTTTACCTCTTAAACTAAACACGGCTTGTGTCTGCACATCCCGTGCTTTGGTAATCGATCCACTCGCCGAATCCCCCTCCGTAATAAAAATGGTCGTCTGGTCTTTAATCTCCGGCTTCGAGCGCTTATCGTTATAGTGGACCCGACAATCTCTCAATTTCTTATTATGGACATTGGCCTTTTTAGCGCGTTCATTCGCAAGTTTTTTAATACCTGCAATGTCCTTTCTTTCCCGTTCTGATTGTTGAATTCGTTTTAATAAGGCATCTGCAACCTCTTTATTTTTATGTAGATAGTTGTCTAATTGATTTTTGACAAAATCCATGACAAAGGCGCGAACAGACGGGCCATCCGGACCAATATTTAAAGATCCAAGCTTTGTTTTTGTCTGAGACTCAAAAACAGGTTCTTCGACTCGTACACTTATGGCTCCAATCACAGAAGTTTGAATGTCTCTCGAGTCAAAATTCTTTCCATAGAAATCTCTCACCGTTTTGACAATCGCTTCTCGATATGCCTGTAAGTGTGTACCACCTTGAGTGGTATACTGGCCATTTACAAAAGAGTAATATTCCTCGCCATATTGCTGACCATGTGTAAGGGCAATTTCGATATCTTCTCCTCGCATATGAATGATAGGATATCTCAAAGCCTCTGGATTAGTCTTCTTTGTTAAAAGATCAAGTAATCCATTTCTTGAGTAAAGAATTTTACCGTTGAAATTTATTTTTAATCCGGCATTGAGGTAGGCATAATTCCAAAGTTGATTTTCAATAAAATCCGATCGATGGTTATACTTTTTAAAAATGCTATTATCGGGTTGATACTCGATCATGGTGCCATTCTCCCCTTTCCCTTTTGCTACTTTAGATTTGTTTTGTAATTCGCCTAGACTAAATTCCGCGGAAGCGGTCTTACCATCTCTAAAGGCCTGTACTTTGAAATAAGTCGACAAGGCATTTACTGCTTTTAAACCTACTCCATTTAAACCTACAGATTTTTTGAAAGCTTTTGAATCGTATTTACCTCCCGTATTAATTTTAGAGACAACATCTACAACTTTTCCTAATGGGATACCTCGACCATAATCTCTAACAAATACTTTTCCATCCTCAATCGTGATGTCGATTTGCTTCCCATGTCCCATGACGTATTCGTCTATGGAATTATCAATCACCTCTTTTAATAAAATATAGATACCATCATCAGGAGAAGTCCCATCACCAAGCTTACCGATATACATACCGGGTCTAAGTCTGATGTGCTCCTTCCAGTCGAGGGATCGTATATTATCTTCTGTGTAGCTTACCTGAGTCATATGAGTGGGAAATTATACTACGAAAGTACAAATTCATATTAAAACAAACCCTTAACTGTTTACTAAGGATTTTTAGGTAGGCTAAAAATCAAATTGAGCTATAAAGCCGTTAAGACCTACAACAAAAACCTGATTTTCCGAATTGATAATGACTCCATTAAGATCCTCAGCATCTTTCAATTTATATTCTACCCAGTCATCTCCTCCGTTAGTCGTTTTCCAAATCATCCCGTCGTCCCCGACTATTAAGCCGTTTTCAGGATCCTTAAAAAAGAGTCGATTCATGGCCGATATATTACTCCAGGCTTTTTGGTCAACTAATTCATTCCAACTCTCACCACCATTCTCCGTTTTTAAAACGGTTCCAGCTCTTCCTAAAACCCAACCAGTCGAACCAATGAATTGTACATCTTTAAAGTGATCTCCTTCGATGTCTAATATCGTCCAAGTAGATTCATTAAAATCATATCGAACAATCTGTCCAAAACCCACTGCAAAAAACTGTTTCAATTTCTCAGAATAAGCCACATCGGAGAGTTCATTATAAAATTCCGTCAAGGACAAAAGATTAAAATTTTCATCAAAAATTAGTGCTACACCATCTCGAAATCCGTGTCCTCCTACTACTGCAAAATGATTATTTCCATGGCTGGATGACTTCAAGATTTGCTCCGTTGGCAATTCAAGACGTTTCCAATCCAAATTATCCTCTTCGAGAAAAAGTCGTCCCGAAAAAGCCGTACTTATACTTAAGGATTTATCTTCATAGTAAAACGTGGAAGTTATTGATTTATCTACTTCATTGACTTTCGTCAATTCTAAACCGTCAAATTCGAATAGCACTCCTGACAACCACAAATCACCACCACTCAAATAGATTTTATCGTTAGCTAAGGAACAATCGTAAAAATCAATGTTCTTTTCATTCAAGGACAAATCAGAATAAGAAATTTCGTCTGCTGAACCACAGGAGCAAAGTAGGCAAAGAACAAAAAAGATGAATATCCTCATCTTTATTTTTCCTGTTCGATGTACCGTTTAGAAAAAGTGGGGAATGTCGCACTTCCATAATGAGAATAACAACTAAAGTGTTTTACTGGAAACTGATAAGAATCTATAAAAGATTCAAAAAACGCCGAGAGTTCAGCGAAATCCATATTTCTGGAAGTAGATTTTGGGTAATACACAATATGTCTGATGGAACCGTCTCCATTCCAGAAAACATTGACCCATATTTTGACACCATTAATCTCAAATTCATTTGCTTCTGCAAAAGACTCTAAATCGCTCAGCATTGAAAGCCAATTGGCGTAAGCCACATTCATGGAATCCTTACATACGGAAAGTAACATCGTATTACATTCCGTCACAAGCTGTTCATAATAGTTTTCATGCTCACCGATTAGGAAAACCTTAGGTACTGACCCATTGTCACTTTGAGCATTAGAGCTCAAAACTGTCGTAAAAATGAGAGTGAGTGATATGATAAAATGGCTCAGCCGCATAAATCTGAAGTTATAAATTTAAACATCCAAAACATATTCTTCAAATAAGTAATGCATAAGTTAAGATGTTTAAGTACCACATTAACCCCTACTTTATTGAAAAAGTATCCATGAATAGTGACTTTTCGGAATAATTAACATTTTGTCATTCGTCGAATACATTATAATTTTTTCTCTAGTCATCCTATATTTCCGCAAATTTTCCGTCATGATTATTGATTTAATTGTACTTGTTTTAGTCGGTTTAGGATTTTATAATGGGTTTAAAAGAGGACTTATTAGTACGGTCTTTGACACATTATCGATTTTAGTGGCTGTGGTGGCGACATTAAAACTATCACCAATAATGATAGGATGGGTCCAGAGATTAATCAGTAACGATGCCGTAGCCTTTGTAATTGGTTTCTTATTAACCTTCTTATTGGTAATGGGTATAATTCGATTTGTCGGAGATAAATTAACCGATGTCGCCAAAGCTGTGAATCTAGATTCGATAAACAAGCTACTAGGAGGAGTATTAATGGGTTTGTTTGTAGCTGTGTTAATGAGCTTCGCTGTATACTTTGGTGAAAAATCAAAATTGATCCCTGAATCAACAATTGCCAACTCGAACACGTACGAATTATTACAACCCTTGCCAGAAGCGTCGAAATCGATGCTAGCCAAAACCAAACCAATCTTTTCTGGGTTCTGGGAAAAAATGATGGAAACTTTTGATTCTATAAAAGAAAAGGGGGTAGAATTAGAAGGTTAATCGTTTAGAATCGCCCAGAGTTGATCTTTTAAGTTATTAATGCCTTCTTGAGTGATTGCTGAAAAGAATAGATAGGGTATATCTATATCCAATTCTTTTTCAATTAGTGATTCCAATTCATCGTCAAGGAGATCCGATTTTGAAATTCCTAATATCCGTGGTTTATGGATTAATTCAGGATTATACATTTCGAGTTCTTTCAAAAGAATTTGATATTCTTTATTTATATCTTCAGCCTCCGCACTAATTAAAAAAAGCAGTGCCGCATTTCTTTCGATATGTCTTAAAAACCTAATCCCCAAACCCTTACCTGCATGGGCATTTTCAATGATTCCAGGAATATCCGCCATTACAAATGATCGGCTATCTCTATATCCCACAATTCCGAGATTAGGGGTCAAGGTAGTAAAGGCATAGTTACCAATTTTAGGTTTGGCTGCCGATACAACTGACAAAAGTGTAGATTTACCGGCATTAGGAAAACCTACTAGGCCAACATCCGCTAAGAGTTTCAATTCTAAAATCTTCCATTCTTCTTTTCCCGGTTCTCCAGGTTGTGCATAACGTGGCGTTTGATTTGTCGCCGATTTGAAATGTGAATTTCCAAGGCCACCACGACCGCCCTCAACTAAAACTTTAGTTTCTCCGTGTTCGGTGATTTCTAGAATGTTTTCTCCTGTTTCTACATCTTTAGCAACTGTTCCCAAGGGTACTTCTAAAATGACATCTTTTCCGTTTGCACCCGTTTTATGACTTCCTGCACCGTTCATCCCATTAGTGGCGATGATATGTTTACGGTATTTAAGATGAAGAAGTGTCCATAAATTTCGATTACCCTTAACGATAATATGACCACCACGACCCCCATCACCGCCATCAGGTCCTCCTTTAGCCGTGCGATTATCACGAAAGAAATGAGCCGATCCTGATCCACCAGCACCAGTTCGGCAACAAATTTTTACGTAGTCTACAAAATTCTTCTCTGCCATTCGGCACGAGTTGGATTAGATTAATGGATCGATTTCCGAAAAAAGACGATCTGTTATTTCGTCTATAGATCCCATTCCTGAAATCTGCTTGGATTTATTCTTGTCTGCATAGTAATCAAATACGGCTGTCGTTTCAGACTTATATACTTCAATTCTATTACGGATAATAGATTCATCCGAATCATCTTTCCGTCCAGAAGTTTCTGCACGTTTTAGTATTCTTTGTACTATTTCCTCCTCATCTACATCAAGTGCAATAAGCTTAGTCACTTCTGAGTTTTTACCACTTAGAAGTGCATCCAATGCTTCGGATTGGGCTATCGTTCGTGGAAAACCATCCAGAATGAATCCTTTGGCATCTGGATGTTGGTTTACTTTATTTTCTAGCATACCAACAGTTATAGCGTCTGGTACTAATTCACCTTTAGAAATATATTCTTTGGCCTTGAGCCCAAGAGGCGTATCATTACCCATTTCATAGCGAAAAAGATCTCCTGTCGAGATATGTATGAAACCATATTTCTCAACAAGTCTTGCTGCCTGAGTGCCTTTTCCAGATCCAGGAGGGCCAAATAAAATTAATGTAATCATGGAATGATCTTTCTTTCTACTAAAAATCGAACATATAAATTCTATAATACTAATCGTCAAAGTGTTTAACTAGTTCAAGAATGAGCGCGAAAATAGGTATTTCTCTCTCCAATACTTAGATTTCTTAACATCATCAGTTCTTACGCCTTTAGAAGAAGTACTGTGTAGTACCAAAAATGAGTCAGAACTATAATTTTCTACGATACCAACATGTGTTACGCGTCCCCCAGATCCAAAAAAAGCTAAATCCCCTGGTTTTATTTCTCTAAGTGAGATCTTCTTCCCTTTCTTCGATAATTGTGAAGAAGAGCCTGATAACGGTACGCCTGCCTTGGAATACACAAAAGTGGAGAACCCAGAACAATCAAAACCTTGTCTTGGTGTTTTGCCTCCATATTTATACGGTACGCCAAGATATTTTTTTGCTTCTGAAACAATAACACTCCTTGTTAGTGAAATGGTGGAACTTTTGCTGGCTTTTTTGACGAAAGTCGAGGATGAATTCGAATTTCTGACCGTCTTTCGCGAACCGTATTTTCGAACATAGCCTTCCGAACATGATGAAAATACAATGGTCAGAATCAATAAAAGCAGCGTTTTCGATATAATGGCGTTCTTTATCATAGAGGAATTAAATTTCCTTCAGCGAATAACTTCTTCGAAAGGGTTAGTTAATAAGTTTAATTAATTGCTAAATGGGCAGTCGAAAGATTGCCCATTTTTTGTACATATTAAATAATATTATAATATGTACAAGTTTCATACCAAGGTAGATGGCATAAAAAAAGGACTAACCATACGGCTAGTCCTTACTATATAACTATATAATTCCTTACTATTCTGCAGCGGCTTCTCCTGCATCAGCTACTGGTGCGTCAGCATCAGCCTGTGCGGCCGCACTCTTAAGTGCTCTTGGTACTTCTACTGTAGCCACTGGGGTCGCTTCATTCATCATGATTTCAACTCCATCAACTGCCATAATATCCCTGACACGCACAGCAGAACCAAGTTCTAACTCCGAAATATCAATTCTTAGGTGATCTACTAAGTTTTCTGGAATGGCTTTAATTTTAATTCGACGTAATTGTTGAATTAATTTTCCACCACTCTTTACACCTGGAGAAACTCCTTCGAAAGATACTGGGACTTCTACTTTTACAGGATGTCCATCTGTAAGTTTTAAAAAGTCCACATGCATTATGGCATCTGTAACAGGGTGAAATTGTATATCCTTAAGGATACACTTATGAGCACTACCATCTACATTGACCTCAGCCAATTTGAATTCTGGCGTGTAAACCAATGGTTTTAATTCTCTATGAGTCGTCGAGAAGCTTAGGTTCGTGTCGCCTCCGTACACTACTGCAGGAATTTGACCAGCTTGACGTGATTCACGTGTAGCTACTTTACCTAAATTTTCTCTTTTCTGTCCGTTTACTGTAATCGTTTGCATACTAAATACGCTTCATTTTAAAAATGGAGTGCAAAAATAGAAATTAAAAGCCAATTAAGCTATTTATTAAGCCTATAAAGTTTCCAACTATTTTTCGACAAATAATGCGGCAATAGACTTGTACTCATGTGTATTTCGAATTGCTCTAGCAAACAACTTGGCACAAGAGAGTACGCTAATTTTCGGGCTTTCTTGTTTTAAAGGAATTGTATCCGAAACAATTAATTCACTAAGTTTGGATTTTTCTATGTTCTCATACGCCGTACCAGATAAAACTGGATGTGTACAGAGGGCCTTAACACTTTTAGCCCCATGTTCGATAAGAACATCAGCTGCTTTACATAATGTCCCAGCAGTATCCACAATGTCATCTATAAGAATAACATCAGACCCTTCTACATTTCCTATTACTGTAATGGCGGAAACTTCATTAGCACGTCTTCTTTCTTTATCACAGATAACTAAATCTCTCTCGAAATATTTAGCATAACTGCGCGCTCTTTTGACACCTCCTACGTCAGGTGAAGCAAATATCGTATTGCTCAAATCCTGATTCTTTAAATAGGGTATATAAATGGCTTCACTCTTTAAATGATCTACGGGGATATCGAAAAATCCTTGAATCTGATCCGCATGAAAATCCATGGTCATAATTCTATTCGCTCCAGCTGCTTGAAGAATATTTGCTACCAATTTTGCAGAAATCGGTACTCTAGGTTTATCTTTTCGATCTTGTCTTGCATATCCAAAATATGGTATAACTGCAGTTATATAACCTGCCGAAGCTCTTTTCGCCGAATCGATCAGCAATAAAAGCTCCATTAAATTATCCGTAGGGGCAAATGTGGATTGTATGAAGAAAACATGCGAACCTCTTACCGATTCATTGATAATGGTTTGCATTTCACCATCTTTAAAACGATTGACGGTGACATCTCCGAGGTTATATCCATAGTAATCGGAGATTTTCTCAGCGAGATATTTAGAGTTTTCTCCGGAAAAAAGTTTGACGTTGATCATGTCCAGGTTCTTTGTGTCTCAAATGTAAAAATTTAGATGTCTATGTTAACTATGGTTTTATTGAAAATAAATAGAACCTTTCAGTGAGAGAGTTGTCTGTCTTTAGATTCGCTATTCATCCGCATGTCGAAAATTGAGAATATTAAGTTTATTGGAGCTTTCATGTTTCTAGCCTTTATATGGGGGAGCTCATTTATATTAATAAAAAAGTCATTATTGACTTATGAACCTTTAGAGGTGTCGGCGATTCGTGTTAGTCTTTCTTCTTTATGTTTTGCTCCTTTTGTTTTCCACTTACGAAAACATATACCCTGGAATAAGTTGATTTTTTTCGTCCTTGTGGGGCTAACTGGTTCTGGGATTCCTTCATTTCTTTATCCCATTGCACAAACTGAGATTTCATCTTCCCTTTCGGGAATATTAAATGCGATGACACCAATTTTTGCGTTTTTAACCGGCCTCGTATTTTTTAAGATGAAGTTTTCGAAAAGAGAAGTCTTTGGAGTATTTATAGGGTTTTTAGGAACTGTTATACTAGTTGCATTCGGTGAAAGATTATCAAGTTCTGCTAATGTTTGGTATGCTCTGTTTGTAATTGCCGGAACACTTTGTTATGGTCTTAATGTAAATTTAGTAGAGGTGGCTTTCAAAAATGTAAGTGCTTTTATGGTAAGTGCTGTTTCCTTTTTCTTAATCGGACCACCTGCTATGATTTTTTTAATAAGTCAGAACCGATTTAATGACTGGATAACAAATCCAAACTTCATTCAATCCACCTTGGCAGTTTGCGTTTTATCGATAGTAGCCACTGTGATATCTACCATAATATTTTTTCAACTGATAAAGAAGGCGGGAGGCGTTTTTAGTTCGACCGTCAGTTACCTAATTCCGATTGTAGCCATAATGTGGGGGATTCTAGATGGAGAATCTTTTACGCTTAATCATGCCATAGGCATGGCACTCATTTTATCTGGGGTGTATATGATCAAACGAAAAAATCAGGATTTAGAGAGTGATTCTTGATATAATTTAGCATTCGCTAAGTAGGCCTCGACCGTTCCTTGAATATAAATTTGTAATTCCAGTGCGCTCAGTGCCTTCATTTTTTTGGCTGGGACCCCGGCATATAAATATCCTGATTCGAGTACCTTTCCTTGAGTTACTAAAGCACCAGCTCCAATAACTACATTTTCTTCTATTAGGGTATCATCCAATATGATAGCGCCCATACCCACGAGTACATTTGATTTAATATGGCATCCGTGGATTATGGCTCGGTGGCCAATGGATACTCGATCTTCAATGATGGTGTCTCCTTTTCCGATCGATCCATGAATCATACATAAATCTTGAATATTCACTTCATTGCCAATTCGAATTTTATTGACATCACCTCTTATCACACTTTGGTACCACACACTGGATCTTTCGCCTATGACAACATCGCCAGTGATTGTCACATTATCCGCAATAAAGCAAGTCGAATCTATCTCCGGAGCTACTCCATTGAGTTTTAAGAGATGAGACATTTTTTAATTAGATTTTATTGGCGTAAGCCGATAACCCTGAAGCATAAGAAGTTTAATAACCCCATTTTTGCCTCCAAGATGTCCTGCTCCAACTGCAAAAAAAGAAGATCCCTTTTTCATTTGCTCTTCCATAATCGGAATCCAATTCTTATTTCTTTTTATCAAAAGAATATCCTCATAATCATTGAGTTCGCCATCACCAGATTCACTTAAATCCGCCATATTTTCAATGTTTTGTGATACATACATGTCAATAGTCTCTCGAAATTGATCCCCTGCGGTATCACTATTTTTTATGGTTTCTACGAGCATTTGTGCTTGATCAGGATAAGGAATAGAGTCGAATAGACTGAGTTGGTATTCGATTGTCTCCAAACCGCCAGTCCCCTTATTGCTTCGCTCCGCGATATCGTAAAGTTCCATCTCATAGGACTTTAAAGCACCTGTTTGTATACCATTTGGATCAAAATCACTAGAAGCGAATACCGTTAAAAACATGGGTTTCATCTTTTCAAATAAGAACAGAGGCATTCCCATTTCCTTAAAATGAGCATCTACAATTTTATATTCCTCTTCTGATAACAAATCTTTTAACCCTACTCCATCTTTCATGAATGCATTAGAAAGCATTCCCATCTGTTTAGAAATGTCAGTCATATCCTTCATATCAATCTCAAAATATATTTGATCAGATTGATCTAAAGCTGTGAGCGTACCATCAGGCAAGAAATAATCTTCGTCCGGAATGATATGAATGGTTCCAAAAACATATGAAGGTTCTTTAAGTTCTTTTCCTTCAACCTTCCATAGGAGGGCATTTTCTAGCTTTCTGTTTAGAACTTCGAGTTCATTAACCTGAGCCGTTTTACAGGATACAAAACCCAGGAAAAACAAAATAAACAGGGCGCTAAATTTAAAAGAATATCTATTCATGTATATTGAATTAATCTATGGCGTTAACGTAACAATGATAAAGAATAATTCCCGACGCCACAGATACATTTAGAGATTCCATTTTATCGGATTGTGGAATAATAAAAAGTTGATCACATAATTTTTGAATCTCTCTAGATATGCCTAAGTCTTCTGAACCCATTACGATTACTTTAGGTCCACTCATTTTAATATCCTCCAATTTGGATTTGGCAGCCAATGAAGACCCATAAACCGGTAATCCCTGTGATTTTAAAAACTCAACAGCCTGGATGGCTGAATTTGCTCGACATACGGGAATTTGTAATAAAGCCCCTGCGGAAGACTTAACCGCATCATAATTTACCGCTGCACTTTTTTTACTCGAAATGACGACCGCATCTACTCCAAAAGCCAAAGCAGATCGTGTAATGGCACCAAAATTTCTAACATCTGTAATGCCATCGAGAACCAAAATAAATGGATCTCTACCCTGCTCATATATCCATGGCAAAACTGTATCAAGTTCGAGAAATTTAATCGGCGAAATTAGGGCCATGACGCCTTGATGATTTCTGTTTCTAAATTTCTTTAGTTTATGCTCAGGAACCCGGAGTAAAGGGACGTTCTTAGCCCGACACTTTTGACGTAAGTCTACTTCATAAGGACCGCGTACATTATTTTGTAAATACACCTTATCTACATTCTCCGTTTCAAGAGCCTCCATCACAGGATTACGACCAAAAATCTCGGAAATCTTCTTTTCATTTTTCATTCAAAATGCAAGGTAGTTAAAATAGGGTGTTTGTGACTATTGTCCTGTAGACTGCCTTATAGCAATATCTCATCGCTAAAATAGGTCCATTGTTGTATATTAGGCACGCGTTGAAAACGACGAATTCAACTAACGTGGCGGAATTCGCCAAAATTGGAAAATCAAACTTATTAACAGTGTTTTGGCTTTAGGCCAAAAAATCACGGAAAAATGTCAACAATGAAGAAGACTTTACTAGCCTTGTTTTTTGTGGGTTGCTATGGATTTATGGTGGCTCAGATTCAGACTCAACAAGATTTAGCCTTAAGATATCTTGAGGAAAAGTCAGAGGACTGGAAATTAGAAAAATCTGACATTCAGAATGTTTTAGTGAGTGATGCGTATCAAGATAGACACAATCTTGTATCTCATATTTACTTAAACCAATCTGTTCAGAACATCCCTATATTTAATGCGCTTGCTGGTGTACATATAACCAAAGACGGAAAAGTAGCATATGCTAACCACCGTTTTATTAATGACGCGGTATCTAAGATCAATGGTACAACTCCAACTATTGAAGCCGTAGAAGCTATAAAATTTGCAGCTCAACATTTAGAGCAAGAATTTAATAATGTCGCACTAATCGAAATGCGAGGAAACAATGAGTATTTGTTTGAAGCAGCGGATTTTACGTTTAATGAAATCCCTGTGGCATTAAAATTCCAGCCGGTTGAAAATGGACAGCTTAAGTTGGCCTGGGATTTATCTCTACAGATGAGAAATTCTAGTGATTACTGGAGCATTCGAGTAGATGCTATGACTGGAGAAATTTTGGATCAAAATAACTGGACGGTATACTGTAAAGTCGAAGGAGGAATGTTCCATAAGCACGATCATAGTTGTGGTGCAGGACAGGTACATAAGCACCAAAGTAGTTTTAAGAGTGCATCGGCTGTAGCAGGCGAAAGCTATCGAGTTTTTGCTTTACCTGCAGAGTCACCAATACATGGTGATCATGTTTTGGTAACGGAACCACAAAATGAAGCCTCTCCTTGGGGTTGGCATGATATTAACGGAAATGATGAGGCGGATTACTTTACTCTTAGAGGAAATAATACACATACTTTTTTAGATGCTGATGATAATTTTTTACCGGATGGAGATGAACCTGTAGATATGGATTTGAATTTTGATTTTCCCTTCGACTCTCAATCTGAACCTGGAGGTGTTGTAGACGCAGCATTAGTTAATTTATTCTACATGAATAATATTATGCATGACTTAACGTACCAAATAGGATTTACTTAAGAATCTGGAAATTTCAAATTCAACAATATTGG
>JAHDBE010000047.1:4609-14588 GCA_020630555.1 Saprospiraceae bacterium | reverse complement strand
AAAACTGCGGCTTCTGAGATATACGAAGAACAATCG
The DNA here is from genome assembly GCA_020630555.1 of Saprospiraceae bacterium. Classification (GTDB taxonomy): domain Bacteria; phylum Bacteroidota; class Bacteroidia; order Chitinophagales; family Saprospiraceae; genus JAHDCZ01. Next base: position 14,552 of record JAHDBE010000047.1, on the reverse strand, counting down.
TCAGTTACCATGGGTATAGGAATGTACTCATTGACAACCCCGCAGTGGTATGGATCAGTATCCAAAACAATATCGTCTCCGCAAAAAATTGCAGGAGCGATAGTGTCCATCACTTTTATTATTTGGTTATGGCTCTCATTTGTTGCAGCACACCAATCGATAACAATCCATGATCTAAAAACTTTGAATCCACCACCACATTCGTCAAACATCAAATCATCAAAAGTGGATTCCATGTTTTCGCAAAGATCTGTAGATGGATATCCCGTGTATGATGGATCTGGGTTTCCATTCGGCAACTGAGGCCAATTACCCGAACAACTTAACACTTCTTCATTTAATCCATCATAATTTGGTGGAAACACAATATCCGATATTAACTGGATTTCTTTATAAATGGATTGTGTACATTGACTGTTGTTATTATGCGCGTCAGTTGCATTCCAGGTACGCTCTACTCTAGACTCATATCCTGATGGACAGAGTAAACTCACGACGTTATCCTCAAAACTCAGTGTCACATCCGTACATGCGTCAAAATTTAGAACGGTAAAAACATCATTTCCTTCGTCAATAACTGTCGCGTTTGATGGAATTGGAAATCCAACATCAAAAGGACCATCAGGGTCAGAACATGAAATTGTAAGATCTTGACAAAACAATGGAGGTGGTAATTTATCATCCACCATCAAATCTCCCCAGCAAGAATTGCCACCACATTCATGAAAAACACTAAAGGAAATAGTTTGCCCAATATGATCAGATGTCAAAATATTGCCAGGTATAACAAATCCATTTTCATCATAACATTCCACTTGGTAATATGCCATCGGTTCAATCGGGTTGTTAACAACCATTTCCACCAACACTTCTTGTTCGCAATTGTCATCTAAAGAGATATTCAAATTAGAGATACACACGATTGTCGGTGCAGTCTGAAAACTAATCGTCACTGCATCATTAATTTGAACTAAAGGCCCGGGGCCGTCAGGGTCATCGGACACAAGCGTTAATGTTACTGATCCATTTGCAAAGTCAGATGGACTTGGGTTATAAGTCGTTGTTAACGAAAAAAGTCCCGAAGAAGAATTACCTGGTGAAAATGAACCTGTCCCACTTGTAAACCAATTACCATCTGGAACACCTATTATATACGCATTTAATGCCGTTATATCTACATTGGCATTATGACATACAATGGTATCATTGCCCGCAAACACCTCTACCATTAAAGCCGTTTCAGCCATACTTGTAGCCGACACACGACCAAGGCTGCAAACCATAAGGATTAAGATTAAGACTGCGCGAACACCATTGTACATATTAAAAGAATTTTATGCTTTGGATTCATCTGTTCCATGTTTTGACTTAGGTCAAAACATATTATAAAATTCTTTAATGCAATTTTTGTACCAAATATTACGGATTATTCTAATATGTAATTATTAGCCTTTTAGCGACAATCGCTTGATCTGATGCCACATTTAAAACATAAGTACCAGGAACTAAGTGCGCTAAATTTAATTCCATGAATTCTGTATCCTTTAGATTTTCATGATGCCACACTATTTTTCCAGTGAGATCAAAAATTTCAATCCTAGAATTTGCAGTCACTAACCCTTCCAGAGTGACTAGATCACGGGCAGGATTAGGATTTATTCGTAGATCAAAATTTGATGAATTATTTTGACGAAGTGAAATTTCATGTTCAACTCCCTGAGTATCGTACCACACAGATCTAAATCCCTCATTAGAAATCTTTAAGTCTATTTCATCAACACTTAAAATAGATAGTATCACATCTCCTTTATGGATCACTTTGCCGTCTACATTAGAGGTTATGAAACGTAATTTGTCCTCTTTATGATGTAAATGACTTTCGTCAATGTTTGAGCCAGCCGTAAAAAATGCACTTCTTAATCCAGTGAATTCTATTTGCATGGCTAAAATCTCTAAATTCTCTTTTACAATAATATCATACTTAAATTCTCCCGCCTTTTCACTTTTGACAATATCAAAAGAATTATCTCTAGCTTCTACTAAACCATTGGCGAAAGCCGAAAAACTTGAATTAACATCGCCGTGCTTTACTCCGACGAACTCCATCATTCCATCGTAACTATTTACCATCTGATGGTCTATAATTTCGGGAAACTCATCCGCATTCCATTCCTCAATAGGTTCATGTATCGTAAAATTATTTCCTGAAGGAAATGATTCATATATCCCAAGTAAGGTTTTCCTTAACTCGATCAGATCCAGGGCAGAAACTTTCTGATCACCATTTATATCTGCCGCAATCAACTTGTATGGAGAATCTAAATTAATATCTCCAATGATGTGCTTTTGTATTAAAACAAGATCAAAAGTACTGACACCGTGAAGTACTTGTGTATCATAAGTACAATGAACAAAGTGATCATCAAAAGCTTGTGTATTTAACAGGGAAAACTTACCGTCCTCATCGGAGGCAACTTCATCGAGCTCCCCTTCCGAAGATTTAATCTCAACTTTAGAATTTGAAACGGCCTGCCCATTTTCAAGAGTGATTCTGCCTTCTAGATCAAATTCGAAATCACATGATCCATTATCAGAAACAAAAAGATTTACGTCGCAGTAATCATAATTACCGTAAATATCATGAGCGTATAATTTCAGGGAATTAGGACCTACTTGATCACAAGAAACTAGAAATATCGTATCCTCTAAATTTTCTGAATAAGAAAATTTTAATTGCTCATTACAATTGTCAAAAGATCCAAGGTCAAATAAATTAACATGCAATTCTAAAGGCTCATCCCCATTTTCAAATGAAGTACTAATTGTCCTAAGGCAATATGGAGTTGGGGGCTTACTATCCACCACTTCTATATTTTGGTGACATGCTCTAACATTGCCACAGTAGTCAAATACCTTCCATAAAACACGATGGCTCGAAACACCCACCAATTCTGGAATATTTATTAAAATTTCTTCATTGACCAATATACTTGTTGTTTTAAATACACCAGACTCATTTGGTCCGTAGACATAATCATTAGTACCGTCCGCCCATAAATCCACATAAAGCTCCCAAAACAATTCATCCGATGCACATGGACCTTCATCATTTGCAGAAAGGCTAAGGTTTAAGGCAGCCAAACAATGTTCATTTACTTCGATAAGTAAATCCTCACAGGCGTTTATCACTGGACTATTCAAATCAATCACCTGAATGCTTTGAGTATGGGTATATATACCTTCGCCATTCCAAAGAGGGTCTTCAGGTCTATATAAACACCAATTTATCACCGTATACTTATGCAAAACAGTAAAACAACCTGCATTGGTATTCTGAACGGTTGATGTCTCAGTAGAAAAAGCAACTAGATCACAAGGTCCGGCACTCCAATTGGGTGTACCCGGAGAAGTATCTTCTGAACAACTTACTGTTTTACTCTGGGGAAATGATACACTAAACGGAACAGATACTTCTAATAAATTTATGAGTTGAACACAATTCGGTTCTGCACCATCCAACTGATGATTTCCGTTCACATCCACAAACCATTGCCGCGCTATCACCCCTACATTACATCCATCGGTATTAACTATATCAGAATAATCTGTATCGTATAACACAAAATTTCCAGTAGCAATGGCTTCTCCAGTAAAATCAAGATCATCCTCATCATCACTGCACCAAATGTCAATATTTTGCGGACATAAAATACCTTGAGAGTAGGCATTTTGAGAGATTAGTAAAAAGGCGAAAATAAAGGAATAGATCTTTCTCATAGGTACATGATTTCAGAACAATATGCGAAATATATAGACTTTTTTCACATATTATTTATCCAGATATGTTTTCTTTGTGACATAAGCAGCGAATCGCAATTCTCATTCCTCTTTTATTCAACCAACGAAATTTTTATTCAATGCGAACTACACTCTATGTATGCCTGATTGCTTTACTTTCAATGCCTCTTTTATCCCAGGAATGCTCCATTTCGAATCTCTTCTACGAAGTATCTGAATGTAATGGAGATGGACAAGTAACAGTAGATTTTGAATTTGATTTTGACAATACTGGTGCGACTTTTTCGGTTATTGGAAATGGAACCAACTATGGTGATTTTGAATATGGTGAAACCTTCTATACAATAGGTCCAATAAATGGGGATTGTGAGACGGAATATGAATTAGTGATAATAGATAACGAACACCCAGCATGTATAGCTGAGGCGGTCATCGGAGAAATTTGCTGCTCCACCGAGCCGTGTAGTATATCTAATCTAATTGCGGAGGCTCATGATTGCGAAGGCACTGAGTTCATGGTTGATTTAGCTTTTGAGGTCAATAATCCGGTATCTGCGTCATTCTACATTTTGGCTCAAGGCCAAATTTTTGGTCCCTATCAATACGGGGAGACATTCTATACCTTCGGACCGCTGATGGGTGATTGTATTCAAAACAATTCCATTACCGTATTCGATTCAGAAGATCCCTTTTGCATTTCAAACTATGTACTCGGACCTATCTGTTGTGAATCTGAAGAATGTAGCATAAGTAATATTGTTATTGAAACCGGCCAGTGCAATGGAGATAGCAGTTTTTTCGCTAATCTTAATTTTGACTTCTCAAATGTGGGTGATTTAGGATACGATGTCTCAATTAATGGCGCTTATTTTGGTAACTATGATTACGCCAACCTACCTATTAACATTGTCAATTTCCCAGACATGGGAAATCTTGAAAACGAACTGGTTCTTTGTGACAGAGCTAATCCAACATGTTGTGACACCATTTTTGTTTATTCACCATGTTATTGTGGTATGGCCACCATGACTGCAGACATACTATCCTGCGAGAATGACAGTTTTTTTGTTGAACTAAATTTTGTCCCTGGACAAAACTCAGATAGTTTCACTATTGGTGGAAATGGTAATGTTTATGGAACCTATAGTTATAGTGAGTTACCCGTTACACTAGGTCCTTTACCAGCGGACGAAACGAACTACGAATTTATATTTCTCGATAGCGAAGATCCCTTGTGCTTCGAATTTATTGAAGTCGGTCAAGTGGATTGTAGCATAGAAAATGAATGTGATTTTCAAGCCATAAATGTTGAATTCGGAGAATGTAATTCAGACAATCAATTCTATGCCTTTCTTCAGTTTGAAATTACTAACCCTGGCAATGGTGGTTTTACCGTTCAAGGAAACGGCGTGAATTATGGAAACTTTGAATATGGCGAATCCGTATATGTCCTAGGCCCACTTGATGGAAATTGTGAAACTATATATGAATTTGTAGTGATCGATATTGAAAACCCATTATGTCAAGTGATTTACGAATCCACGGAACCAATATGTTGCGAAACAGAATGTGAAATTTGGGACATCATTGTCGATCCCGGTGAATGTACCGGAAATGGCGTTTACAGTCTGGTCTTAAATTTCAACTATCAAGGAAACACGAATCAATTTTTCGATGTATACTCTAATGGTGAACTCGTTGGTTTTTATTCCTATTCCGATCTTCCTATTACTATCGAAGAATTCCCGGAAAGAGATGCCGAGTTCGACATCATTACGATATGTGATAATGACAACCCAGAATGTTGTGCTTCTTTTGAATTTTTAGGGCCTGATTGTACCGAAACAGAATGCGAAATATGGGACATTGTGGTCGAACCTGGTGAATGTACAGGAAATGGGACATATTCCATTTGGTTAAACTTTAATTACCAAGGAAACACAAATGAATTCTTTGATGTTTACTCCGATGGTAATCTTGTAGGCTTTTATTCCTATGCCGATCTTCCAATAACTATTCAAGAATTCCCTGAAAGAGAGGCCGAATTTGATATAATTACTATCTGTGACAACGACAATCCAGGGTGTTGTGCCTCTTTGGAATTCTTGGGACCGGATTGTTCTGAACTGACTTGTGAAATATGGGACATCACTGTGGACCCCGGTGAATGTACTGGTAATGGCCTTTATAGTCTTGTTTTAAATTTCAACTATCAAGGAAACACTAATGATTTTTTCGATGTGTATTCTGATGGTAATCTCGTTGGTTTTTATGCCTACGGGGACCTTCCTATTACGATCGAAGAATTCCCAGAAAGAGAGGCCGAATATGACATCATTACAATCTGTGATAATGACAATCCTGATTGTTGCGCTTCTTTAGAATTTATAGGAACCGATTGTACGGAGGCCACCTGCGAGATTTGGGATGTTATTGCCGAAGCTTACACTTGTGAAGGCGATTCGTTTTATGTGGATATTACCTTCAATGTAGAGGGCGGTTCTGATTTCGGATTTAAAATCGTAGGTAACGGGATTTTCCATGGCGAATTTGAATACGGATTGGACTTCTACACAATAGGTCCTTTGTATGGAGATTGTGAGACTTTATATGAATTTATAATTATGGATCTTGAAGATGAAAGCTGCATGGCTTTTACTGGATTCGAAGAACCCATATGTTGTGAAGAAGAAAATTGTATCATTGATGAGGTCGTCATTGATGATCTAATTTGTAATGAAAACAATCTCTATAATTTCTGGTTAGATTTTAACCATTCTGGTACTACTAATGAGTTTTTTGATTTATACTCATCCGAGGGTATTTTCGGTTTTTACGCCTTTGCAGACTTACCTCTTCAGATTGTAGACTTTCCAGTTGGGGAAGACCAATTACAGGTACTCGCTATTTGTGAAAATGACAACGAATCATGCTGCATAGAAATACAATTTGAAGGAATTAATTGTGATCCATCCTCCGCTGAAGGAATCGATTTTCAAACTTTTAAAATCAATACGACCCAAGACGGATTTACAATTAAGAGTCAAGAATACTTAGAGCTAGAAGTAGCGCTGTTTTCCATTAATGGGCAGTTTTTATCCAGACTTTCGTCAATGAATAATCAATGGAAGCTTAATATGCAGACCGCCCCAAGTGGAGTATACATTATTAAGTTACAATCGGGTAAATCTTCAACTAACATAAAACAAGTCTGGATCACTAATTAAAATTGAAAGAATGGCATGAGGAGGGACAAATTTTGTCTTCTTATCGCGGGGTTCATTTTCTTTTTTGCCATCCTTGGACATGGTAGAGTCGTGGACTTACAAATGCATGACACCTACTTTGTATTGGGTGTATTTCAGATAGGCTGTGTAATTAGTTTTATGTTTTTATTCAATGCTTTGCAATACTACTTGCTGTCAGATGTGCGCTTGTTCCACTGCTTATCTTTTTTTCATTTAGCGAGTGCTGTATTTAGCGGATTAAGCATCATAATTATTGCGATTTTTGAACCTCTTTCATTTATTTTTAATAGCGCATATATAGTTACTCTGACTTTAGTCTTTATAGTGAGTCAGATCGTAGCGCTTCTCAATTTTAGTCTGAGTTGGATTTTCAAAAAATAAAAAAGGGAAGCTTTTTAAACTCCCCTTTTTTATTTGATAGACTTTATTTTATTTACTCTACTTTAAATGTATCAGCCGGCACTTCACCGTTTATAGATACCGAATTTAAAGTTGATGTAAGAGGCGCGGGCATTGCACCAATTAATACCATAGTGTGTGCAACCTGCACACCATCTACAGCTTTATAATCTTTATAATCAGTTGTAATAGTGATCGGACCTTGTGGTCCTTCTTGAGATACGACTTTTCTAACCAAAAGACTCGTTCCTTGGCTGTAGTACTCTGTGCTCTTCTCACCATCAGGATCTGTTACTGCAATTTTATAACATGCTTCACCGTCCACTGACTCAATACCTTTTAGGTCTAAAGTATAACCTTTTGCTGCGTAGTACATTTCTGGAAACATAACCGCATCCTTCTTCATTTTCTCAAGCTCAGGTCCTTCAGTTTTCACTTGATTTTGACCCATCTGCCCCATCTTCATTTTATTACCATCATATACTTGCTCTTGCATTGTCATGCCTTGCATTGCTAATTTCATAGCAAATTTATTTGGCGCCATTTGAGCAATATCCATAGTAGCAGGCTGGCCCATCACTTGCATACCATAACTCATCATCATAGACTTAACTGATTTAAGCTTTTCTTCACCTCCCAATGCATCAATATAGTCGCTAACGACCATTGCTCCAGTTAAATCAGCAGGCAATACGCCACCTTCATCTTTAACTTCATTTCCGAAGGCATCATAAAAATCAACTTTACCATCTCCATCAAATCTTTTCAACTTATCCGCGACGTCATCTTTATTTCCAACCACTACTACATACGCATTATCGGGGCGAATGTATTTCTGAGCCGCCGCTCTTACGTCTGCCACAGTAACAGCCTCAAGTTTCTCTAAATAAGAATTGTAGTAATCCTTAGGTAGATTATATCTAAATGTATTACGCGCAAAATTTGCAATCGTCTGAGGCGATTCTAAAGATCTCGCAAACTGTCCCGCTCTTGAGTTTTTAGCCAATTGTAAAGACTCCATATCCACATCCTCATCTACCATTCTTCTTAGCTCATACATAAACTCATGAACTGAGCTATCCGTCACCTCATTTCTAACGGAGGCGCCTGCACTAAATGAACCAACTAATCTGTCTGCATTTAAGCTAGATCGAGCACCATAAGTATAGGCTTTGTCTTCTCTTAGGTTTTGCATCAATCGACCAGAAAATATTCCTCCTCCCAATATGCTATTCATTAAAGATGCTGGAATTTGATCTGCATCGCCAGTTTTCAAATTAACAGGATAGGTCACATTGATTACAGATTGTACTGCTCCATCTTTATTGACAAAAGCAACTTTAGTTTCTGACGGCTCACTTGGTGCATCATAACTCATTTGAGGAATTTCTCCAGTTTTCCATGACCCAAAATATTTTTCAGCTTTCATTTTAGCATCAGCTGGCGTAATGTCACCCACGATCACTAAATACGCATTGTTTGCTTTAAAATATGTGTTGTAATAGTTTTTGCAACTTTCCAACTTGATATTCGTCACTGTCTCTTCAGTCTCTACTTCGCCGTAAGGATGTCCCTTCCCATTTCTTAAAATAGTGGAAACATTTCTAGACATTGCACTCGGATCCGTTTTGTTACTTGCCAATCCGGAGAAGGTTTGAGTTTTTAATTTTTCAAACTCATCCTCAGGAAATGAGGCATTGTAAAGGATATCAGTCATCACATCTAATAAAGCATCTTGATGCTTTGTCAAACTTGATCCAAACATTCCAGTAGAGAAAGTATTTAGGCTTGCGCCAATAAAATCAATGCTTTGATCAATCTCAGCTTTTGACTTAGTTTTGGTTCCTGTTTTTAATAGCTGACCTGCCATAGAAACATAACCCGCTTCATCACCTTCTACCAAAGCATCATTATTTAAACTTATTTGATAGGAAACTCTCGGGAGTTTATGATTCTCTACGACAATGACTTTTAAACCATTAGCTAAATCAAAAGTGTTGTAATCTCCTATTTGAATTTTACGCGCAGGACCAGCCTTCGGTGCCATTCCTCTCCAAGCCAAAGCATCCTCTACCTTATCTTTGACCTCGACCATCGGCTCTGCTACTTTTTTGGTACAATCAGTTAAGAAAAATGAACCGATTAATGCCAATATATATAACTTTTTCATGAATTCTATTTTCAGTTTAATTAGATAGATTAAGGGTTAGCTGGTTTTGGTAAGTAGTATAACACAACTCTGTTATCCGGCACAAAATACTCTTTCGCGACGCGCATTATATCTTCTTTCGTAACCGCCAAATATCTTTCCAATTCTGTATTAATTAGATTTGCATCTCCATAATACATGTGATAATTAGCCAATGATTCAGCTATACCAGCCACTCTAGAATTACCACTTACAAAATCATTTTCTACTTGATTACGAAGCTTTTGAAATTCATCATCAGATATCGGCGTCATCTGTACATTTTTCATTTCATCATCCATGGCTTGTT
>JAHDBE010000047.1:0-4599 GCA_020630555.1 Saprospiraceae bacterium | reverse complement strand
AAATGGCAAACGACAAAGAGACTCCAGGATCTTCAAGGTTAAATGGAAAACTTCCACTAAACACAGCCAATTGCTTTTCATCGACTAAAGACTTGTTTAATCGAGACGATTCCCCTTGAGACATCAGTGTACTTAACATGGAGACCGCATAAAAATCTGGCGTTCCTTGTGCAGGAATTCTATATACTTGAACTACCGCTGGCAATTGTATATTATCATACACCGTATCTCTAACTTCTCCGCCAAGAGGTGGTTCGATAACAGAAGGTCGATATACCTCTTTAGTTCCTTTTGGAATTCCACCAAAGTACTTTTCCACCCACATTTTTGCCTCAGCAATATCAAGGTCACCTGCGACAGATAGTACAGCATTATTAGGTACATAAAAATCCTTATAGAAATTCACGTAATCTGATTCTACAGCGGCATTAAGGTGATCCATAGACCCAATAACTGGCCATCGATAGGGATGCACTTTAAAAGCTCTTTTCATCGACTCTTCAAGAATACTGCCATAAGGCTGGTTGTCTATTCTTTGTCTTCTTTCTTCTTTTACTACCTCTCTTTGAGTTTCGATTCCGACTTGCTCAACTTTAGCGTGAAGCATTCTTTCAGATTCTAACCAAAGACCAAGTTCCAATTGATTAGACGGAAGTATTTCAAAATAAAATGTTCTATCGTTAGATGTGTTTGCGTTTAATGTTCCACCGGCTTTTTCAATATACTTATCGTATTCTCCTCGGCCGATATTTTCAGATCCTTCAAATAATAAGTGTTCAAAAAAATGTGCAAAACCAGTACGATCCGGCTTTTCATTCTTTGATCCTACATGATACATCACAGAAACGGCCACAATTGGCGTCGTATTATCTTGATGTAAAATCACATGAAGACCGTTATCGAGTGTATATTCTGTGTACTCGATATTGTTCATTTGAGCCGAAAGCGAAAAGCCCCACAACCCTATGAACAAGGCAATAGCAAGTTTTTTCATTCGAATTTGATTGATGATGAAATAAAATTTTAGCAAATATGAGCTTATTCAGGACGTAAAGAACCAAATATTCTACCAATTGCTCAATGTGCGCTACAAATAACGGGATTTTTAAACGTTAGATACAAAGGATTAGATCACTTTGTCGGCACATGATGAACTTGCAAAAGCATCTGGTTTTGCTTTAAAAACAAAGCCCATCCCCAGTATATAGCCCATGGCTTCCTTTAGGGCGACATTAGATTTGAAATGTGGATCCGTATTTATGTCTGCATGAACTTCTAATTCAATATCGTATTCGTTCAAAAGATCACAAATACCATAAGCGACTTCAATGGATTTTGCGACCTCACGAATCATACGTTCTCGTAATGGCATTTCTCTATATTCTATTTCATTTCGTATGTAGAAGTAACCCCCTTTTTTCTCTCTGAGAAATACGATAACCGTAGCAAACTCGATTTGTCCTCCTTTAACTTGAGAATCCGAACCAATACATATTTTTAATGTATGACCCAAGGCTTTTTCCCTTAAGATGGCCATTTCGACCTCTTCTGTAATAGGGTTTTTTAAGCTATCTCCATTTAATCGACGCCATTTCATCTATTGGGTTTTTCTAAATATAAGAAATACCGCGTTTACGGTAGACAGCTTAAACGTTAATAAATACATAAGTTTATCAGCCCTTAACTCGCCATTACACCTTTTATTAACTTCGCGTGTCTAAATTCTGGTCAATGAAAATCCGATATTCATTATTCTTGGTATTCGCCCTGACAATACTTTCTTGTCATCAAGGAAAAAAGTCCTCAAGCGATCATGAATACACAAATGCTCTTATAAACGAGAGTTCGCCCTACCTTTTACAACACGCTCATAATCCAGTAAAATGGTATCCTTGGGGTGACGAAGCATTGGCGAAAGCCAAAGAAGAAAATAAATTAATAATAATTTCTATAGGATATGCGGCATGCCATTGGTGCCATGTAATGGAGCATGAGTCATTCGAAGACACGACAGTGGCTAGAATAATGAATGAAAACTTTGTTAACATAAAAGTCGATCGCGAGGAGCGGCCAGATGTTGACGATGTATACATGTCTGCTTGCCAATTGGTTTCTGGGAGAGGCTGTGGCTGGCCTTTAAATGCCTTTGCCCTACCTGATGGTCAAGCTGTATGGGCAGGTACCTATTTTCCAAAAGATCAATGGACGAAAATCCTAAATCAATTTAAAACTTTAGCAGAGGAAGATATGCCTCGCCTTCGAAAATCGGCAGAACAAATTACTCAGGGCATCGGCGATTTAGATAAACTTGAATTAGTGACGGAGGATAAGACATACACTAAAACCGAAATGGATGAGGTAGCTTCAAAATTTATGTCCAACGTGGATTTTGAGGAAGGTGGTAGAAAAGGTGAACCTAAATTTCCTATGCCTAATAATTATGAATACCTACTTAAATACTTTCACGAAAGTGAAGACTCTAAAGCAAGAGAAGCCGTAGAGATTACTTTAGACAAAATGGCTGCAGGAGGAATTTACGATCAGCTTGGCGGAGGATTTGCAAGATATTCTGTAGATGGCATTTGGATGGTGCCTCATTTTGAGAAAATGCTTTACGACAATAGTCAATTAATTTCTTTGTATTCAAAAGCCTACACCTTATTTAAAAAACCGCGCTATAAAGAAGTAATTGACGAAACGATAGAATTTTGTCTTCGTGAACTTCATGACGAAAACGGAGGTTTTTACAGTTCGCTTGATGCAGATAGCGAAGGCGTAGAAGGTAAGTTTTATGTTTGGGACGAAACTGAAATCGACTCGTTAATCACTGATCCTATCCAGTCAAAGCTGTTTAAAGAGTATTTTTCTATAGAGAAATCGGGGAATTGGGAGCATGTAAACATCTTGCATACGAGTAACCGAGCTAATGATCTGGCAGCACAAAATGGCATTTCCCAAGACGAGCTAAATTCTATTTTGACTTCCGTCAAAGAGATTTTAATGAAGCATCGCAATACTCGAGTGAGACCTGGGTTAGATGATAAAATATTAAGTTCATGGAATGGACTAATGATTCGAGGATTGGCGGAAGCCTATAAAGCGACTGGAAATGACAGGTATAAACAAGAAGCTTTAAAAACAATGTCCTTTATAGAATCCGAACAATTACAGACCGACTTTAGATTACAGCGAAATTATAAAGACGGTAAATCAGCGGTCAATGGATTTCTAGACGACTACGCAAACACAATAGACGGAATGATCGCCCTTTATCAAATTACTTTTGATGAAAAATGGTTATTCAAATCTCAAGAAATGACCGATTATGTATTCAATCATTTTTTGAATGAAGACACCAAAATGTTTAACTATGCGTCTGATCTTGACCCGCCACTGATTGCCAAAAAATCTGAGGTCGTCGATAATGTAATCCCATCATCCAATTCGATGATGGCAAGAAATCTTTTTAAACTAGGCACATATTTATACAATAAAGATTACATAAGACAAGCAAAACAAATGATGGATAATGTCCAAGCACAGATAGCTGAAAGTGACATCCCAAATTTTTATTCGAATTGGTGTTCTCTTTACATCGACCTGTTAAGTCCTCCTTATGAAGTAGCTATCGTCGGACCAAATAGCGAGACTCTACGCAAAGAAATGTCAAGTAATTTTATTCCTAATGCACTATTGCTTGGTGGAACCTCAGAGGGTAAACTAGAACTCTTGAAAGATAAATTACAAGATGACATCACTTTCATTTATGTCTGTCAAAACAAAGTGTGTAAATTCCCTGTTGAGGATGTGACAGAAGCCTTAAAACTCATGAATTAATGCATAATGGACAGAAAAAACTTTTTAAAAAAAGCATTATTAGGTACCGCAGGACTCGCGGCTGGTGCCAAAAAAAATGAAGAATCTACTTATGACAAACTTATGAGGCAGGTAGGTTTCAACCATATTCCTGAAGTAGAAAATAAAAAAGTGAAAACTGTTCTTCACAAAGCGAATACAAGAGGTCATGCTAATCATGGATGGTTAGATTCTCATCATAGTTTTAGTTTCGCAAACTATTACAACCCGGATAGAATGAACTTTGGTGTATTACGTGTCTTAAATGATGATATCGTCGCTGAAGGCCGAGGTTTTAATACCCATCCGCATGACAACATGGAAATAATTTCCATTCCATTAGAAGGCGACTTAGAGCATAAAGATAGTATGGGAAATGTTGCTGTAATCCGAGAAGGTGATGTGCAAGTAATGAGTGCCGGTACCGGTATATACCATAGCGAGTTTAATAAAAATAAAGATCGAGATGTTCGTTTCTTACAAATCTGGATGTTTCCAAACAAACGAGATGTAAGTCCAAGGTATGATCAAATTAGCCTGAAAACTGAATCCTTAAAAAATGACTTGCGTCAAATATTATCTCCAAATCTAGAGGATGAGGGCGTATGGGTACACCAAAACGCTTGGTTTCATATGGGTGATTTTGAAGCAGGATGTCAAACTCATTATAAGCTCAAAGATCCTAAAAATGGTTTATATGTTTTTGTTATTGAAGGAGAATGTAAAGCTCTCGATCATGAATTA
>JAHDBE010000046.1 GCA_020630555.1 Saprospiraceae bacterium | reverse complement strand
CCTACCGAATCCTGCTTGATATACATGTTCATGCTTACCACTCGATTGTTGTCCTCTAAATACTTCTGCTACACGCTGTCCCATTAAAGAGTGTATAGTCACATGTACATTTGCCGATTTTGGGAGTTCATAACTAATAGAGACTGTTCCATCCCCTTTTGAATACCATTTGTGTTTAAATGGGAGGTATTCTGAAAGATCTTGCGTATTCACTACGGCACAATTAAATCCTAAATCTAATCGCTCAAAATCACCGTCAAGCACAGCATCTGTGACCTCACTTGGTACACACATCCAATTATCTAGAAGTGTCGCATAAACAGAACGAAAATCTACACTATGTTTAAGATTGCCGTTATTATCGACATCATCAAGATCTGGGTCATCCCCTAAGATTCCACTCCCATTTAAAGCAGGACCAAATAACATCACCGGAGCAGCTGTTCCATGATCTGTACCTCCGTCATTCTCATTAATGCGACGACCAAACTCAGAGTAAGACATAGATAATACGTCTTCATCCATATTGGCGGAAGCCAAATCTGAATAAAACTCACTTACACCGTTAGCAATTGCTTGCATTAAAAAAGGATGATTGAAATTTTGATTTTCGTGGGTATCAAATCCATCCAAAGTCACCATATAGAGTTTAGTACCTAGATTACCTTTAATCAATCGAGCCACTATGGCAAGTTGTCTACTTAATTCATTATTTGAGTATGCTACCTCGTTTGTCGAGCTCGTATAGGCATCACTAATCTGTGGTGCATAATTAAACGTCACATTTAATATAGACCGTAAAAACCCAACTTGCTCTCCGTAATAGCAATTGTCAGGCAAGTTTGTTGTGTCGTACACAAATCCTGATTCTGCAATCGATATCAAGCGATCAGGCGTATTAAAATTAACTGCTAAATCAATCTGATCAGGATTATGAAATGCAATACTGCCTCCACTACTTATTTTGATGGCACCCGGAACCTCAGGTAAATTTTCCAGATAATCAGGATTCTGATCTAGTAAAAATCTTCCGAGCCATCCCGATTGATCCATGGCTCCTTCAATACTAGTATTCGCGGAATTCCAAATATCCCCTGAGGTAAAATGAGAAAGATTGTGATTATCATATCCAACGGTATTGATAACCTTCATTTGTCCTTCATTCCATAGAGGCATTAAATTAGACATCGTGTTAGGGATAGAGAATTTATCATCTAATCCTAATAACTCGTTTTGAGGAATTCGGATAGAAGGTCTTGCGTTGGCATAGGTACCGTAATCAAAAACAGGTACGATCATATTTAATCCATCATTTCCACCTTTCAATCGAATTAAAACTAAAATTCGATCGTCTATACCTGCATTTAGAAAAGGCATAAACTGCCCACTCGCCATAGCACTAAGGCTAAATCCACCTAATGCCATACCAGCACCTCCCGCCATTCCAAGCGTTTGAATGAAATGTCGACGACTCCAAACATTATGATCTTGCGTATGTCGTTCTTTATCTTTTAGGCTAGTGCCTCTTTTTATATCGTGATTGTTATCCATGACTTACTACTTTAATTGAAATTCAGGAAGAGTTGCTAAATGGACCAATAATAAATACACCTGCGCGGGTGCATACTCCCAATTTAGATTCCACTGTCCATTCTCAAAATAATTTTCTGGCACTTCAGCTTTAAAGACTTTCAAAGCCTCTTCATATTCTATATCAAATTGTAAACCTTTAGGTAGGAAATGATCTATAACGGCACGGCTTACAATAGACGGATCGGTTTCGGAAGAGCTGGATAATGCAATTGCCAATTCACGTAATGGCTCTAAAGTCATGTTTTGGACTTGATAGAAATAGGCCATGATGTTTTGAATGCCTTCCCATCGATAAGGAAGAGTAGATGAGGTAATCCAATTTCGATTTCCGGGCCACCCTGACACATCTGTCGGATTAAACATTCGTTGATCAAATTCGTCCGCAGAAATACCTATGAAATAATTTAACTCATCAATATTTTCGTAACCCACTTCATTAAGAAACATAAAGAAGTATTCGATATGTCCTGGAATCACTGTCCCTATATGTGCTTCATCAAAGAAATGCGCACTTTTAAAAAGAGTTCTCATAACTGGAGCAATCTCCCAGTTATTATTTCGAAATACTTCTGCTAGTTCGACTATGATTTGTTCGTCTTCTTTAGGATTTACAAAATGGCGATAAATTTTGCCACAGATGTATTCCGAGATTTCGAGAGCTCTTTGTTCGAATAATATATCTATTACATCCTGATATCCCCAATTACCGGTCTGCCCGAATATCGTTTTTTCACCAGCATCCCAGAACGCCGCGACAAACTCTACAGTGCCACATAGGTCGTTAACATCAATCCCACTCCACCCTGTAATCGCGCGTGCTGTTTCTGTAATATCCATTTGCGTATACCCATTATCTACGCCAAGTGTAAAAAGTTCGTACAATTCCCGCGCGTAATTTTCATTCGTATCAAATTGCGTATTCTGAATGTTGTTTAGAAAAATTAACATCGCAGGAGTTATTCCCATATCATACACAAAGTCTTTGAAATTGCCGAGTGCATGTTGCTGCAATAATTTATGATATTGATACATCCATGATGGGCAAGCATAGGACTCCAATCGAGTTACAAAATGGTTATGCCAAAACCAAGACATGCGATCTCTAAGTCCATTGTTTTTAATGTCATTTAACCACCTGATATTCCAAATAGTATACTGATCAACAATTTGCTGGTTTCTTTCTGATTCGATAGGGCTGTAATCTGATAATTGCCAGAAGGCCCATTCTGGCTCGGGGGCCAATGGTAAATTCACTGCAATATCAATTAAACTATCGACTAAGGAATCGGGAGCTTGATTTAAAGCATTATTTAAATCTGTCATTGAAGCACCTAACCCAATACGTCGAGCTAAATGTAAAGCTCTGTTTTTGTCCCATGGCATATCCAAATTGGGGACGTAGGTTCCAAGAGTGGCCTCAGCACAATTAATAAATGGCATAGCTAGTGCTTTTTAGTTGTTCTTAAGTTACTTTATTATCGAATGAAATTCGAGTATAAGTTTTTTAGACTTTCGTCAAAGCAAAAAAGTTAACATACAATCGAGGATGGGTATAAAATAAAAAAGGAGCCTCCCGGCTCCTTTTTTATTATTGCTTAACAATCTTAATTGTTTTTATTTGATTTTCATGCCTAAGGCTCATTAGGTAAATACCTGAATCGAGTTGATCAAATTCTATGGGAATTGTATTACTCCCTGAATTAAGACTCACATTATTTTGCCGATACACTGTACGCCCAATCATATCACTTAATTCGATGCTGACTGATTTTCGATTGTCCACAACTACATTGGCGAAAGCCGGACCATCAGAATAAGGGTTAGGATAAAATGTAAATGCTTGTACACCATCTATTTCATTTATCGAAGATACTTCGTTATTCCCTTGAAGTTCTATAAAGAAATCCCCAGGCAAATCTGTCGTGACCCGCGTTATTACTCTTAAATAATAATCCGTCGGAACTCCTGGAAAAACTCCAAGTGTATCAATAAATAATTGTACACCAGAACTGGCGTCAAAAAAGAAACAATCATCTGGAAATTGAATAGAATCTACTTGCGTAGAACAATCTGAAAACAAATCGACAAAGTACAATGCATCTTGTGTTAAGGATCCAAACTGAATTTCAATTTCCGTATTCTCTCCAGAATTAAACATGTACCACACATCTGCAAATTCTCCTCCTGAGGTATTCCCTAAACATGATGGGAACTCAAAGTTGTTTACATCAAAAGTGGCTGCAATGGTTGTCCCTGTCACCCCTTCTGCCTGACCAGGTGCATTGATTGGAATCAGTTCCGCATTGGCACAATCATCATTGGCTGGAGGCTCCGGAGGTGTATTATTAATTAAGTCGAAGGTGCCCAGCCCCACTTCATCACCAAAACTTCCTAATCTTAGCAAATAGGTATTGCCTTCTTCCACATCAAAGAAAAGATTAGATGTAAAATTTCCACATCCCGTGCCGTCGTCATTACAAATGAGCATATCCGCTTGAGAAACTGGACATGACACATTAGGACCGTAAACCACTAAACGAGAATCAAACGAAATTTGATCACAGGTAGACCACTGAACAGAACCGGTAAAATCAGGTGTATAAGTATACCAGATGTCATTACTTGCCGTAGCAAAATTAAACCCAAAACAGACATTATCTCCGACATGATCCGGGCCATCCGTGGTCGTACCCACAGTGGTAAATTCTTGATCTAGACCCAAAGAAACTGGCAAGGCATTAGCGCAAAAATCATTAGGTACTGCAGAAATGAATTCTTCGATGGTAAAGGTACCAGAACCTTCTTCTCCGGGAGTAGTCATTCCGTATCCTCCAAGACGAAGGATATAAGTTTCTCCCTGTACAACTTCCCAGATAATCTCAGAGGT
This sequence comes from Saprospiraceae bacterium, assembly GCA_020630555.1. Classification (GTDB taxonomy): domain Bacteria; phylum Bacteroidota; class Bacteroidia; order Chitinophagales; family Saprospiraceae; genus JAHDCZ01. The sequence continues at coordinate 10,182 of JAHDBE010000046.1, read as the reverse complement.
GGCATTATCGCACCCACCAGCATCCTCATTACAGTCTAAAAGATCTCCATCTGACAAAGGACACGAAACGCCAGGATTATACACGGCAATTTTTGTATCAAAATCTGCCGTACTACACATGGACCATACGGCTAACCCTGAAAAGCTTGGAGTATATGCATACCATATATCGTTAAAAATAGAATCCTGCCCAACTTCGCTATTACTGGGACAGGGCGAATTTTCATGATAAGGTCCATCGGTGTTTGCGTCGATAGTAGAAAAGCTATAATCTGTAACCTCTCCTATGGCCTCCGCATTCTCGCAAAGATCATTAGATGGTTGCGCAAACGACAGCACTACGCATAGTGAAAAAAATAGTGAGGTAAAACATTGTTTCATAGTATGATTTTTAATTCTTCTTAGCACATAGGTTTAGTAAATAGGAAAGTGTGTTTGAGAATAAAATCAATCCGTTGAAATTACAACTTGAAAGGCTATGCTTTAAATTGACATTATATTTTAATCATTTGTTTAGTTATATAATCCGATCCAGACAATAGTTTCACTATATATAACCCAGATAATTCTTCACTCATATTTATCTCAAGAATCCCTTTTGTCGAGACTAGCGCTGAGATATTTTTAATGAGTTTACCAGTATGGTCGTAAATCGTAATCTGGTCAATTTCAAAGTCTGTGTTGAACTCAATCATAAATGTCTCACTAAATGGATTCGGAGAAATTTTAATATCCACTAGTTTTTGAAATTGTGTACTGCTTGCATTATAAAAGATAGAATCTGTGGTCGTACATCCATTAGCATCTGTTACATCGACATAATACCATCCTTCCTCATCCACATTAATCATGCTTTCCGTCGACTCTGTACTCCACTGATAGGTATATGGCATGACTCCGCCATTCGGATCTACGGATAATACATCACCTGCTTGATCGATAACAGTGACTAACTCAGTGGGCTCCGTAATTTCGAAGGATTCCGAAATGACACAATTATTTTCGTCGAAAACCATGACCGAATACGAACCTGCCGATAAGCCCTCAACAGCGTTTCCATCGACGCCATTACTCCATTCTACGGTGAGCGTTCCGGTACCTCCAGATGTTTCTATTTGCGCCCATCCATCTGTGTCACCAAAACAATTCAAATTTTGAATAGTCAAGGTGTTTTGAATTTCGGTGGGTTCTACAATTTCAAAATTTTGAGATACAGAGCAGCCATTTTCGTCAGTTACTATAACCTCATAGAAACCTGGAGCCAATCCAACTCTATTTTGTTCCATGGACTCATCTGACCAAACAATTTCATAAGGGGCTGAACCTCCCGTGGGATTAATACTTATCGCACCGTCATTAAGTCCATAACAGCTAATACTATTCAATTCGGGCGACAGGACTGGTCCGTCTTCAGATATTATTTCAAAATTTTGGATATACTCACATCCAGCGATATCATTAACTGTAACTTCATAGATTCCGGCAGCTAAATCTTGAATGGTCGATCCCGTACTCCCATTGCTCCAAGATAAATTTAAATTCTGCGTATTAGACAGAGTTATACTACCTGTCATCTGGTTACATTGAGTATTTATGATTTCAGAATTTACCATGGATACATTCGATGCTTCAATATCAAAACTTATTTCTCCTTCGCATCCATTTTCGTCAATGGCTGTTACAGTGTAAGTACCTACACATAGATCCGTCACTGAATTTCCCCGATCAACACCATCGGACCATATCCAGTTTACTACTGAACTATTCGTAGTAAGGTTAACGGATCCATTACAGACGTCTGGACAGGATATTGATTGAAACATATCTAAGCTTAAAATCAAATCCCCTTCCAAAGAAATAGTCACCATCTCTTGAGACACGCAACCTACAGCATCGGTAATTATAATTTCATAGTCACCAGATTTTAAATTATCTAATTCTTGGCTATCCGTTAATTCTCCATTTACAAGAATCTCGAAAGGAGAATTGTCTGTTGAATAATCTATAGATATCATTCCTTCTTGCTGACCACAAATAAAATTTTGTGTCGAAACGATCATTTCCGGAATAGTGCTTTCTTCAATTTCCATTTCCATGGTCCATGAACAAGCAAGACTATCCATGATTACTATTTCATATGTACCGGGGCTTAAATTATCTACAGACAGATCTTCCAGTTCATCTCCGTTTAACCAGACTGTTGAAGATCCATTACTACTTTCTATTTCTATAAGGATGCTTCCATTTGATTCACCGCATGTCGTGGAAGCATACATTGCTGAGGCTTCGATTCCATCGGTTTCATCGACTACGATATCGGCTAGATACAAACAATTTAAACTATCCACTGCTGAAATCTGGTAGGTGCCAGAACCTAAATTATCAAACAAGGATACAGTATCTAAATCGCCTCCTTGAAATGCAAAGAGGACAGGTCCGTTAGAGTTTTGTACCACTAATTCAATACTCCCATCCGCCGACCCACAATTAGCTTGAGATACGACTTGTGACACATTCAAATTGGTAGATGCTGTTACTTCGATGGTTTCTACATGCTGACAATTAAAATTATCAGTGACTATAAGTTCGTATTCGCCGGAAGGCAAAGAATCTAAATCAGTCTCCATTATTTCCTCACCATTTAAATACATCGTGTAGGGTTCAAATGCTTCTGGTACTGCAATACTTATTTCTCCGTTATCGACACCGCAGCTAGTCCCCGTCGCTTCTGTATTAACCGTTAAAACACAGCATAATCCGGAGTAATCATTACAAAACGCATTGAAATCACCATTGGATGGCAATCCAGTGTTTCCAAAAAAATTAGCGTTAACAGAGTTACACATATTTAAATATTCTACTGGAAAACACCCAACCAAATCATTATTGGACAAATCCATTAATGAAGGAAACGGAGGGTATCCTAATTGCTCGGGCAACTCACCAGACAGGAGGTTATCAGACAAGTCCAAATGATCTAGCTGAGGAATAAAAGATAGATTCACAGGAATTTCATTACTAAAGAGATTTTGACTTAAGTCAAGATATTGTAAAGCGATCATTGCATTTAGGAATCCAGGGAGATTTCCTGAGAGATTGTTAGCTGACAGATCCAGTTTTTCGAGGAATAAAAGTGTTGAAACATCTACAGGTATTTGGCCAGTGATTCCAGGATTTCCTGACATTTCTAAAACCTGTAGATTTGATAAAAGACCTATCGACGTACTAAGATTACCCGTTAGGTTATTTCCATTTAATTTTAATTCTATAACACGACCCGCACCATCGCATGTCACGCCATGCCAATCGCAAATTTCGCAATAAGAGTTGTCGGTATTCCATCCATTTTTATTGTTCCAATTAGCACCTCCCATATCCGTATAAATCTGCGCAAGGGCTGCATAATCGATGTTAGGACAAATACATGCGGGACAATTAGGACCTCCACAATCTATTTCGGTTTCGTCGCCATTAAGAATTCCGTCGGTACAAGTGACTTCATCCCTGTATTGAGCTACATAGCAAGCCGAACGCTCCAAACCATAGGCATTATTCGCCGACTCAGGATCAGTTATCGGTTTTCCCGTGGGATCGCCGTTGTGAAACACATCTGGATTGGACAAGTTTGGAATCCTTGGACAACTCACACCAGCATCGCTACATTCATCTGTATAAGCCAATACGGTTCTCCATCTACTCGAGCCCCCGTCAGGAAAATTTTCATTGACATAACCATAAAAGAATCCGCACAATCCATTACTGCTAACATATCTATCATGAGTCGCACCTAAGTTGTGCCCTAATTCGTGAGGAAAAGTGAGATTACCCGTCATACATCCATACGCAGTTAGAGAAAATCCTTGCTGATCATTTGGAAACAATGGATTTCCAGGACGATACGCTACCCCACATACATTAGAGCCATTGACGATCAATGCGACAAGGTCCGCCCCATATTGATCTCTCCATACATGCACCTCATCCATTATTCCGTCATTCTGATTTCTCAGGTTCCAAAGATCAGTTCCGCCATCACCAGTTTCGCTGTAGTTTACCTCTCGAATTAGCACTGGATTATAGTAATGGGATACAAGACTATTACTAAAAACCATATTCATTTCGGTAATCGACGAGCCAATGGCAGCAGTAACACCCGGAATACCTCCATGAGCCGCGGATGTCTGAAGTGAAAAAACCACCATCAAATCGATATTTATTCCACTACATATAGGAGATGCCGCACATGCATCCATCATTTTTAAAGGATCCTCTACATCCTCTTCCTCACCATAATGATCATGATCGGACAACTCAGAGCATGTTAAGCCTTGGTCAAATTCGACGTCCATTTCTGTGATTTCGTTCTCTGGTGAAACGAGAATAGAATAGTTTACATCTTCAGATTTCATCCATACACTTAATACACCTTCATATTCGGTAATAATGGTATACTCTAAGGCGTTGTCCCTATTTTTTATTAGCCTACTATGAACAGGAAAGGAATACTGATGATCCGAAACTTCGAGATCCCCACTCATCTTATAATCCTTGTATTTAACAACCGAAATATCCTTAACTGATCTAAATTGCTGCCAGTCATTTTTATTTAATTGACTTACGTCAAAGATTTGGCTGTGGCTAATATTTAGAAAGAAAAAAACAAAAAATAAGCTTGCAGAAAGTCTGAAGTACAATGATCTCATAAATTGGTTGGTTGAATTTTCTAAATAACACCAATTAAGATACATCAGAAAACTAAATAGACCTAAAATTTAAAATTCAAATCAAACCGAATACGATCTCCTGTTTCTTGAAATGCTGCAGCTGATTCCAGTTGCTTGACACGATAGCACTTCATAACTAAGTTTGTTTGGGCGTCGACGGCATAGCTCACGACGAGTTCGACTCCTTGATAATTTGTGAGTCTTCCATCGGGAGAATTGTATGCAGAATAGTCCCACCTTGCCCAATCGTTTTGAGACATATAATCCAAGATGGAAAATTGTTGCAGATAAGCATATGTGACAGAGTATCTAAAGTGTCCAGCTTTTTTTAAATCCCCGTAAGAAAGTCCAGTGACGTAGCCTGCCTTTTGATCTTGATACAATAGTTCAATATCTATGTTATTCCCGTAGTCTTCCATATTATAATAATAATCGAAAGTCCATTTAAAATTTTTATCGGGTATTATCTCATAGGTCAACCCGCAATGAATAATCGAATAGTTAATCGTATACGTCCCACCTCCATCTGGAATATTGGGAATATTTATGAGTCGATACCAAGCAGGATACATTCTAACCCTTTTATTAAATAACATAAGATCGATTTGTGCCCCCTGAAAAAAAGCATCCTCGTCGAATGAGGTTCCTTGAGTTCGCAAAATAAAATGTCCTGCGTTAACTTGTAAGTGGTTTAATAAATTAGAATTTACGTTTAAGGACTTTTTTAAAAACACCCCTTCAGTAAATACATTATCGCTCCAAAATAACTCGTTGGTTTTATAAAAAGGGAAGGTGTTTTTCCCTAACCAAAACGTCCAGTCATTCTTTTGTCCTTGAAAGTATATCTTCTCAAAACCTATAGGTAAAGTTCCAAATTCTGAGAAAGCATCTCCGAGAGTAAGTTGCGGATCCTGCTGCTTTTTGGGATCCCCTGTACGAATTCTAAACCCCGCTGTGTACCATTTTTTTTGATACTCTGCGCCGAATCTAAATCGATATCTTAAACGAGTTCGATCCTTCCTTAAACTGCCATCTGATTTTTTAGAATTCCAATCTTGTTCGATTCTAAATCGAAAATCAGTTGAAAATTTTAAATGCCTGGATAAACTGTCAGTCTGTGCTATAGATATAAAATAAATAAAGAATGTAAAACAAAATACATTGAAGGATCGTAGATATTTCTTTTTTAGACTTATCGATAACATGATTAACTAGGTACGCTTAGATTTTTTTAAACTTTGGAACTTTGACTTTTTTGATAGTTACCTTTTCTTCATAGGTATCGTAATAAAAGACTATTGTCGTGTCTATCCTTTCTGTATACTCTACGGGAAAGCTAGACTGAAAAATAAGCTCCTTATGAACAACATTAATTGTATCGACGTGAAAAGTCTCTTCGTAAGTTGCTGGATTAAACGTAGTGATTGTATCAAATCCCATCATCGTTTTTGAAGAATCAATTTTATAGATGAAGTTTTCCTGATGATTAGTCTCTGAATTAAATCGAATTATCGTATCCAATACAATTTCCGAATTCGTGTTTTCTAAGATTTCATTCTGTGAATACCCATCACAAAAATTTAATCCGATAAGAAATATAATTAGAAATAGCTTTGGGGCAAATGCTTTCACGACTAGTGTAATTTAGTTTCTGAGATAATCGTAAGTAACTGGTGGTGAGTCCAACATTGACTTTACTGCTTCTTTTAACTTTAGGTGTACAGGGTCAGATTGATATCTTTCGTAATCCTTTTCCGAAGCAAAAGACATTTCCATAACGAGATCAAATTGCTTCATTCCTCGAGGATCATCCAAATCCATAAAAGGTCCGTATTCGAGATTTTTAAGCACATCTATTTTCTCAAGTCCTTTTATCATTTGACTTAATTCTTCCACCATCCCTTCTTTAACATCGAAAAAGACTAAATGCGTAATCTTCCCAGAATCCTCGTCTAAGAGTTCTTTCATATTGGATTCTAGTTCAGAGACTTTAGAATTGGCGAAAGCCAAATCCTTCTTTAGGTTAGAATCTGAACAAGACATCAAACATAAAAACAAAAGAGCTGTAAAAATCTTCATTTTTAAAATTTACATATTTCGTCTATACTGCCCACCCACTTCAAACAAAGCATTTGTTATTTGCCCTAAAGAGCAATGCTTACAAACCTCCATTAAAGCATCAAAAATATTTTCGTTTTGAACTGCGACTCTTTGAAGTTCGGACAATAATTTTTTTGCTTTTTCTGCTTTTGAGGAATGAAGATTTTCGAGCATTGAAATCTGGTATAACTTTTCTTCTTTAGTAGCTCTGATGACTTCTGCAGGCAAAATGGTGGGTGAACCCTTCGAACTTAAAAAAGTATTTACTCCAATTATAGGGTATTCTCCAGTATGTTTTAAGGTTTCATAATACATACTCTCCTCCTGGATCTTACTCCGTTGATACATGGTTTCCATGGCACCTAGCACTCCTCCTCTTTCTGTAATACGATCAAATTCTAACAACACGGCTTCCTCGACTAAGTCAGTCAACTCCTCTATTATAAATGATCCCTGCAACGGGTTTTCGTTTTTAGCGAGCCCTAATTCTTTGTTAATAATTAACTGGATAGCCATCGCTCTGCGCACAGATTCTTCCGTAGGTGTAGTGATCGCCTCGTCATATGCATTTGTATGAAGAGAGTTACAATTATCGTAAATGGCATAAAGCGCTTGAAGAGTCGTGCGAATATCATTAAAGTCAATTTCTTGAGCATGTAGAGAACGACCAGAGGTTTGAATATGATACTTTAGCATTTGCGCCCTGGAGTTTGCACCATATTTATATTTAAGGGCTTTAGCCCAAATTCGTCTGGCCACTCGTCCGATCACGGCATATTCTGGATCGATGCCATTAGAAAAGAAGAATGACAAATTAGGTCCAAACTTATTAATATCCATGCCTCGCGCTAAATAGTATTCGACGTAAGTGAAACCATTGGCGAGGGTAAATGCCAACTGAGAAATAGGGTTGGCACCTGCCTCAGCGATATGATACCCCGAAATAGAGACCGAGTAAAAATTCCTAACATTATGATCGATGAAGTACTGCTGAACATCTCCCATGAGTCTTAAGGCAAACTCGGTAGAAAAAATGCAGGTATTTTGCGCTTGATCTTCTTTAAGAATATCTGCTTGGACTGTTCCTCTCACTTGAGAAAGCGTTTTTGCCTTTATATTCTCATAGACTGATTTATCTAAAACTTGATCTCCAGTTACACCTAAGAGCATTAATCCTAATCCATCATTTCCTTCTGGAAGATCACCTTGATACTTAGGACGTTCTTGACCTTGATAAATCAGATTAATTTTTTGTTCGACCTCTTGGGCTAAATTGTTTTCGTGGATATAAAGTTCACACTGCTGATCGATGGCCGCATTCATAAAAAAGCCGAGAAGCATCGGGGCAGGACCATTTATTGTCATGCTGACCGAAGTTTTAGGATCGGCTAAATTAAATCCAGAATAAAGTTTTTTGGCGTCATCTAAACAGCATACAGAAACACCGGAGTTACCGATTTTTCCATAAATATCTGGTCTGTGATCAGGATCATTTCCGTAAAGGGTTACAGAATCAAATGCGGTCGACAAACGTTTTGCCGGAAGGCCAAGGCTCACATAGTGAAACCTCCGATTAGTACGCTCTGGACCACCCTCACCAGCAAACATTCTCGTAGGGTCTTCTCCTTGTCTTTTGAAAGGGTAAAGACCGCTTGTATAAGGAAATTGACCTGGGACATTCTCTTGAAGATTCCATTGTAGAATGTCACCCCAAGATTTAAATTTAGGGAGAGCAATTTTGGGTATGTCGTTATGTGATAAGGATTTTGTGTGGGTCTGAATTTTAATCTCCTTCTCACGAACCTTGAAAATATACTCTGGATTTTTATATCGCTTTTTGACTTCTGACCAATCTACTATTGTATCCCAATGATGTGGATCTAAATCTTTTAAAACGCGATCAAACTCACTTAGTAATAGGTTTAAAAAACTGCTATTTTCTGCTGTCCTGTTTAAGGAATCTTCGACAATTCCTTTTTCATTTACGACAACATCACTTTCAGAAACGGATTGGATTGTCTGATGAATCCCAAAAAGTTTATGAGCGACTGTTACTTGACTTTCAACTTTCGAATCATAAGCGCGATTATTTTCGGCAATTTCAGATAAGTATCGAGTACGTGCAGGAGGAATCACATAAATCTTTTCTGACATCTCATCAGATACCTGATAGGTCGAATTTAAATCTGCTTCTGTTTTTTCGACAATTTTATCCATGACCACCTTGTACAAGGTGTTCATGCCAGGATCGTTAAACTGAGAAGCTATTGTCCCATATACTGGAAGTGATTCAGGATCGACATCCCAGAGTTGGTGATTACGTTGATATTGTTTTTTGACATCACGTAAAGCATCCAGTGATCCACGTTTATCGAATTTATTAATCGCCACAATATCCGCAAAATCTAGCATGTCGATTTTCTCCAATTGAGTCGCGGCTCCAAACTCGGGTGTCATAACATACAGTGATACATCTGAATGATCTAAAATTTCTGTATCAGACTGCCCTATTCCTGATGTTTCTAAAACAATCAAATCGTACTTCGCTGCCTTAAGCACCTCGATGGTTTCGGATACATATTTAGATAGGGCTAAATTACTTTGACGTGTGGCTAAGGAACGCATGTAAACCCGTGGATTATTAATAGAATTCATCCGAATTCTATCTCCAAGAAGTGCCCCACCCGTGCGCCGTTTTGAAGGATCTACAGAAATGAGACCTATCGTTTTATCTTTAAAATCTAATAAAAAACGTCTAACCAGTTCATCCACTAAAGATGATTTTCCTGCTCCACCTGTTCCGGTAATACCTAAAACGGGGGTTTTAGAACTTTGATTAATTTGGTGAATTTGATCAAGTGAGTCTTTCGCTAATTCGGGAAAGTTTTCGGCTGCCGAAATAATTCGAGCAATATCGCCAGGCTTTTTATTTTCGAGACGTTGGACTTGTCCGTTTAATTCTTTCCCAATTGGAAAATCACACTGTTCAACAAGATCGTTGATCATTCCTTGCAATCCCATGGCGCGTCCATCATCAGGTGAATAGATTCTGGTTATACCATAATCCATAAGATCTCTTATTTCTTCGGGCAAGATGACTCCTCCACCTCCACCAAATATCTTGATATGGCTGGCACCTTTTTCCTGAAGTAAATCATACATGTACTTAAAATACTCATTATGCCCCCCTTGATACGAAGTCATAGCAATGGCGTGCGCGTCCTCTTGAATAGCACAATTAACCACTTCTTCTACGCTCCTATCATGACCCAGATGTATCACTTCTACCCCTGTTGATTGTATAATTCGTCGCATGATATTAATCGCTGCATCATGCCCATCAAAGAGTGATGCCGCT
>JAHDBE010000045.1 GCA_020630555.1 Saprospiraceae bacterium | reverse complement strand
AGCGGGATGTCCAAATTCACAATCACGTCTCACGGTTAATTTTACCTCATATTGATTATTACCCAGACATCGATAGGTCATATCTCCACCGACGACATGTGTGGCATTTCCTTCATAGACGAATCCAGAACAAAGGAAAACAATCGCTACACCTATTCTTATCAATTTTTGTAATGCTCTTCTCTTCATGCGGCCTAGTTAATTGATGGTAAATAATTTACACGGACAATTTCAACACGTCTCTCTTTAGAGGCTTCGACACTATAGACTGAATTTCTTCGATCAAAATAGTCGTCCGAAATCCCCTCGGGTGCTTGTTCTTCACCATAAGAAACATCTCGAATGATTAAATTTTCACTATAAAGTTGTTCTAGTAGAAATCCATTTTTGTATTTGTGAATTTCATTCACGACGGCCTTAATTCTTCTCTCACTTAAATTCTTGTTGTATGAGTTTGATGCTCTCGGACTAGCAAAACCTTTGATCTCTAATTCAAGCCTCTTCCCTTTTAACAACTCTTTTTCCAGTTCTATAAAGAAGTTATTAAGACCAGCATATCCCGTCTTTACATCGCCCTCAAAAAAGTTTTCTATTTGACTTTCAGCGATATTTCTCTGTTCGCCTTTCAATGGTTTTCCATATTCCGACTTAAACTTTTCTTTTAAGTTTATGTATGGAAAATAAGTCTGAGAATATGTTTTCTTAGTGGTTTTCCTAAGCGATCGTGGATTTGGATGATCATTATCATAGTATAGTACAACAGGCAGATAATTATTTGCATCCTCTTTTAAAAGATATAATTTCTTCAATAAAAGACCCGACTTACCATGTGTATCCAGACGAGTGGTTTCCCTAGTGTAATTCGGTTTAAATCCCTCTATTCTATACTTCCTATCTGGCTCGATGTAAAAAACAAATCGATTCGAAATTTTATTAAAATCCAGCTTGTTTATTAACTCATTCGTTTCATCATCGTACAAACTGACAGAAACACCATTCAGAGCATCTTTTGATTTTCTATCAAAAGTTAAAACTTCGAGTTCGATGTATTCCGATTTTAAATAAATACGTTTGGTTAATTCCTCTTCGACTTTTCCTCGGGTACTTATACTCGTCGTATCTGGATAATAATAGGGTCTGGTCGTGATAATCTGGTAATCACGGTTAGCATCTAATTCGAAAAAATGTGCATTATTTTCTAAAGAAGTAACCGTTCGTTCTTCTCCAGTTTTCAAATCAATTATCGTCACGGTAGCCTCTAGTAAATCTAATTCCGTAGTCGCATCAAATGTCAATGCATTTAATCGAATGGTTCTAATTTCTATATCCGCTTTGTAGATATCATAACAGCATGCTTCCTTACTAGATTCTAAGAATAACGAACCAAATCTATTGGATGAAAACAGGGCCTCTGTTTCTTCTTCGTTTATCGTATAATAAATGTCGTGATAACTTGAATTTAAAGGAACAGGTAACATATCCACCACAAATTCATCTCTTAAATTCTTTTCGGCCACGTAGATATCAAATCCTCCTAGTCCTTGATATCCTTCCGAACTAAAAAATAACCTTGAACTCGCATCATGATAAAAAGGCGTAATGTCGTCTTCCGCAGTATTTATCGATTCTACATTTATTGGATCACTATATCCGTCTTCGAGAATTTCTGAATACCAGATATCTTTTTTCCCCACTCCACCTGGTCTATCTGAAACAAAGTAAACCACTTCTTTATCGCCTTCTGGGCTTACGCCAATATTTGGCTGAGTAGTCGTATGCGCATTTGAATTTATATTTTCTGGGAGTTTAACTTCATCGGACCATGATCCATCTTGGTTTAAATCTCTTGAGTACAAATCACATCGTATATCATTATTAGTTATGAAATGACATACAGTGTAGTAGACTTTTGTTTTTTCTTTGTTAAATGCGGTATGCGCCGTATGAAGTCTGTCATTATTTATATCATCTCCAAGAGTTTCCGCTAAATCAAACTCCGTCGCTTTTAAAATTTTGGCTATGTAACGATCAGGATTATAGGGACTATCACTCTGTTCAAATTTTAGCGCAGAGAAGTATATGTCATCGTCTAATTTAATGGCACCAAATTCAGAATAAGGCGTGTTAATATTCTCATCTAAATGCGTGACCGTAATACTTTCGTCAGGATTATTAATTAAATCTATTGCCCATGAGCAGGCTTTAGATTCCTTAGATGCCTTAGCAGAATAATAATCATCATCGCCATCATTTTCGGTTAAGTATAAGTCATATAACATCTTTGCCTCCTCATGCTTTCCAAGTTTTTGCTTAACATCTGCTAGCCAAAAACTCGCTAGAGGAAATTCATTATCTCCATCTTGATCAATGACTTCTTGGTACTTTTCCTCAGCCAATGAATAGGCGTTAAAAAGTCTTGCTGCTTCAGCTGTATTATACTTTAAATCGCATCGACTTTCGTCAAATTCTAAGGCCTCCGTATAATAAACTAGAGCGCTGTAATAATCTTCAGAAATCATCGCATTTTCTGCGGCTGCAATCCATGCCTTAAAACTTTGTCCATTGGCGAAAGCCAAAAACAAAGCAAAACATAGAGTTAAAAGATTCTTTTTCATAATCAAAGTGTTCATTCTGGGTTCTAGAATATTGGGCAGATTTTGAAAAATTTAAGGGGTTTCACATTGGTGATGATGTATGTTAAATGAACCTCCGGTCCACCGTTATTATCATGGATCTGACTAAACTCCGTCATATCGATATCATAGCTCGCACCGATGTATAAATTGTTTAACTGTAAGGCTATTTTCGGTATTAGGAAACCTGCCGTACGATATCCTAAACCTAGGTGTAACTGAGTTTCACGTCCACGTTTTTGGCTTAAATAAATCTTGGCCAAGCCACTAAATAATTGTTCCTGATAAGGTCCTTGCCATTGTCCTAGCGCATTTAACTGAATATCTAATTCATCAAGTAACTGGACATTTCCTACCGCATTCAAACTAAAGCGTCTAGGTAATTTAGTATCATCTGTGCCCAGAAAATTAGCTTCTGGTTCGATTAAATGAAATGCCCCTGCTCCGATGTCTAATTTTGTTCTCTCCGTTTTTTGCCATCTATAGTTAAGTCCCATTCCAGTCTCCAAAAAGCCGACACTTTCAATATTAAAATTCTCGTTTGTAGGACGCGTACCTACAAACTGTTGACCATTCCACTGTGAATCCCATGTCAGGGCATCAGGGTTAAATCCTCGGATTGAATATCCAACCAACAAACCTACCGTTAATACATTCTGCTGGTTTAATATTCGTGAATAGCTTCCTGCAAGATTTATACTATTTAGGTTTAGCTTCGAATCTCCTTGACGATCATAATTATAATTAAAACCAAGAGCGTAAAATGAATTGTCCGATTTCTTCGGATAAAACTTTTTATCAAAGGCTCCCGAAAAAGTAAACCATGGCACAGGTACAGATCGCCATTGATCGCGCATACTTAGATTAAAACGTAAATCCCCATTAAAAATCCCCGCATTCGCCGGATTCATATTTAACGGTGAATTGTAAAATTGAGAATAATGTAGATCCTGCGATGATGCCGAAAAATGGCATAAAAAAATCGCAAAAAAGATCAACGCGGCATTGAAATAACGGTTTTTCAACTCAGGTCAATTTTAATATTAAAAATATATGTAATGTATATCTAACTGATTTTAAATTCATTGAAAATCAATCGGTTAGACATAGCATTTCATAGAATACCTAAGCAAAAACTGTACTACAAATGCCTGTAAATCAGAATATGATTATTGAATAAATTCGAATGCGATATTGGATATTGTTTTATTTCCATGCTCGTTAGTAAGAAGCATTTCATTGGCTAAAGCCGTATCAAAAACCTGATCCATTGATTTTATAAACCCGAATGGAATCCTCCCGTTTTCGAGCCGTTTAATAATTTCTTCTTTGGATAAAGATGAAAATTTAGTTTGAAGCATTTGGATTACTTCTTGCCGATTTTTAACACGTGATTGATTATTAGAAAAAATGGCCGCTAAGGATGCATCGATTTCGAGTTGCTGACATAACGAATCGAATTGGGCGTCACTCCCTACAGCCAATACAAACTTATCCTGAGTTTTTTTACTGTGAAAGATATCTCCGTAAGGTGAAATATTAGGATGAGCTGTACCTATTGGTTTTGGTATAGTTTCCGCAATTAAAAAATTGGTTCCTTGATTTATTAAACTAGAAATCGCCGATTGATACAAAGAAACATGAATATGGCTTCCTTTGCCAGTTTTCATTTTTTTAAGCAATGCAATCAGCAAGGCTTCTTTAAGCTGGTGAGAAGCAAGAACATCTATAAAAGCAATTGGTACTTTGGCTAATTGATTCTCGGACAATCCCGTCATTGAAATATAACCTGTTTCCGCCTGCATGACAACATCATATCCGGGACGATCATCCGAGGACGAATACGCATATAAATTAATAAAAATGACGTTCGGATTAATTTTAGAAATGTCTGAATAACTTATGGCGAATTTTGATTCTTGCTTAGGCAAATAATTGCTTATTACTATGGAGCAGTCTTTCAACAATTCCGACAGCTTTTCTTTATCTGAATTCTGTGTTAAATCCAAGAGAAGAGATTTCTTACCATAATTTGCAGCTTGGTAATAGGCACTCAACTCATTTTTATTCTCCGACTTTAAATGCCATTGACGAGTGACGTCTCCATTCGTTTTTGCATTTTCTATTTTAATGACATCAGCACCAAGCTCTGCAAAAAAAGACCCCACTAGTGGCCCTGCTAACACAGAGGACAATTCTATAATTTTTAAGTCTTCAAATAATTCTGTAGGATACATCTTCATTATAATCAAAGATAGATAAATTGGGTGCTAAATGAGCTTATGAAAAATCTGGTTGTACTCACTGGCGCTGGAATGAGTGCTGAGAGCGGAATTAAAACCTTTAGAGATGCTGATGGTCTTTGGGAAGGTCATCGAGTTGAAGATGTCGCAACTCCTGAAGCATGGATAAAAGATCAAGAATTAGTTTTAGATTTTTACAATCAAAGACGAAAACAACTTTTTGAAGTTAAACCAAATTTGGGGCACACAACTTTGGCTGAGCTTGAATCTCAATTTAATGTACATGTAGTTACCCAAAATGTTGATGACTTACACGAACGGGCTGGCAGTTCTAAAGTCCTGCATCTTCATGGTGAATTACGGAAAGTACGAAGTGTCGTAAATGAAAAGCTTGTCTATGATTGGGAAAAAGATTTAAAGCCTGGGGATTTGTGTGAAGAAGGAAATCAACTTAGGCCTCATATTGTTTGGTTCGGCGAGGCAGTTCCAATGATCGAACCCGCCGCTGCGATTTGCTCTATGGCGGATACATTATTAATTGTTGGCACCTCTCTCCTAGTTTATCCTGCGGCTGGCTTAAGTCAGTTTGCACCAGAGCATTGTGAGATTATTTATTTGGACCCATATCCAAAATCAAACTATGAATTGCAACAGCGGAAAAATCTAAGGATTATAGAAGATACGGCTGCACAAGGATTACCTAAGTTGGCTAAGGAATGGGCATAAAAAAATGGCGATACCAAAGCATCGCCATAAAATATATCAATAGTCTCTATAGAAAATTATCCAGAACACATAATGCAACCCTCTTCCATGGTACATACTGCACCGTCTTCTATATCTGCCACAGCTGCTTCATCTTGCTTAGAAAATTTGTTCTGGTGTTTAGAACTCAAAGTGAATTTAATAGGATCTACCGCCGCTTTCGATCTTAAATAATACATACCGGTTTTCAATCCTTTCTTCCATGCATAAAAATGCATTGAGCTTAGTTTACCGAAGTTTGGTTGTTCGACAAATAGATTAAGACTTTGGCTTTGACAAATGTATGCCCCTCTGTCTGCCGCCTGATCAATAATCGCTTTTTGTGAAATCTCCCAAACTGTTTTATATAAGGCTTTAAGTTCTTCTGGAATATTCAAATCTTGAACCGATCCATTCGCTGCCATCAATTGCTCTCTTAATTCATCGTTCCAAAGATTTAATTCAGAAAGATCTTTAAGAAGGTGTTTGTTAACAACTATATACTCACCTGACAGAGTACGTCTTGCATAGATGTTAGAAGTATAGGGCTCGAAACATTCATTGTTTCCTAAAATCTGAGATGTGGAGGCCGTTGGCATTGGAGCGAGAAGTAAACTATTTCTCATTCCATGCTCCTTGATTTCTTCTTTCAAAGAATTCCAATCATATCTATCAGAAGGCGTTACATCCCATAAATCAAACTGAAGTTCACCTTGACTTGCTGGAGAGCCTTCAAAAGTCTGATAAGCTCCGTTGGCTTTCGCCAAAGCTAAAGATTCAGAAACAGCGGCGTAATAAATAGTCTCAAAAATATCCTTGTTTAATTGCTTAGCCTCATCACTATCGAATGGCATACGCATTAACATGAAAGCGTCTGCTAAACCTTGAACTCCTAAACCGATAGGTCGGTGTCTAAAGTTAGAATTTTCGGCTTCCTTAATGGGATAATAATTGATATCAATAATCTTATTTAGGTTTCGTGTAGCGACACGAGTAATTTCCTCAAGCTTTTCAAAATCAAAGGTCTTACTCTCCTGAATCACATATTTTGGAAGACTTAAAGAAGCTAAATTACAGACTGCTACTTCGTCTTTATCAGTGTACTCAATAATCTCTGTACAGAGATTACTTGATTTAATGGTTCCTAAATTTTTCTGATTAGATTTTTTATTTGCGGCATCTTTATAAAGAATATAAGGCGTTCCAGTTTCTATTTGAGATTCAAGAATAGAGAACCATAATTCTTGAGCCTTTACTGTTTTTCGAGCTCTACCTTCTTGCTCGTACTTATGATATAAAGCTTCGAATTCACCACCATAAGTATCGGCCAGACCTGGTGCTTCGTTTGGACAGAAAAATGACCATTCTGCATCATTTTTAACACGTTCCATAAATAAATCGGGTATCCACAGAGCGTAGAATAAATCTCTTGCTCTCATTTCCTCTTTACCGTGATTCTTTTTCAGATCGAGGAAATCTTCCATATCCGCATGCCATGGTTCTAAATAGACCGCAAATGCCCCTTTTCTTTTTCCTCCTCCTTGATCTACATATCGAGCGGTGTCATTAAACACCTTCAGCATCGGTACTATTCCATTCGAAGTACCTCCAGTTCCTTTTATATAACTTCCTTTGGCTCTAACATTATGTATGCTTAAACCAATTCCACCTGCCGATTGAGATATTTTTGCACAACGCGAAAGAGTTTCAAAAATTCCAGGTATACTATCTTCTGTCATGCTTAATAAGAAGCAAGAAGATAATTGTGGTTTTGGTGTTCCTGCATTAAATAAAGTAGGCGTTGCGTGAATAAACCATTTTTCAGACATGAGATTATAGGTCTCAATTGCAGCTTCGATGTCCTCTCCATGAATACCAACAGCCGCACGCATTAACATGTGTTGTGGCCTTTCGACTACTTTACCATCCATTTTAAGGAGGTACGATCTTTCGAGCGTTTTGAAACCAAAAAAGTCAAAACTATAATCTCTATCATAGATAATGGACGAATCAATTCTGTCAGAATTATCATTAATGATCTTCATGGTTTCATCACCAATTAGACCTGCTTTTTTATTGGTTTTAGGATCAATATAGTTATACAATGCAGTCATCGTTTCAGAAAATGACTTATTTGTATTCTTATGTAGGTTGGAAACCGCAATTCTAGCCGCTAACAAGGCATAATCTGGATGACTTGTTGCCATGGTTGCAGAGGTTTCAGCGGCTAAATTATCCAGTTCAGTTGTGGTCACACCATCATATAAACCTTGAATAACTTTCTTAGCGATTTCTAGTGGCTGAACATGTCTTTGATCGAGACCGTAGCATAATTTGTTAACTCGCGCCGTAATTTTATCGAAACTAACGGCCTCACGCTTGCCGTTGCGTTTAATAACTTGCATAATATGTCGATTGAGAGGTTAGAAAATGTAGTTTATCTTATCGTCGTATTTAATCGTTAATTAAAAGTCTTCGTCAAGCGAGAAAATCTGTTTTTTCTCGTCAGCTAACACACCTGCTTTTTGGTAGTCACCGACACGCTTTTCAAAGAAGTTGGTTTTTCCTTGTAAAGAAATTAAATCCATCCAAGGGAAAGGGTTTTCCGCGTTGTACACTTTGTCATTACCGAGTGAGACCAATAAACGATCGGCAACAAATTCAATGTACTGACACATTAATTCGGCATTCATTCCAATAAGTCTTACTGGAATTGCATCTGTAACAAATTCCTTCTCAATTTCGACGGCATCCGTAATAATCTCACGAATTGTCTCTTTAGGTAATTTGTTTTCAATGTGGGCATTGTAAAGAAGACATGCAAAGTCGCAGTGCATACCTTCATCACGTGAAATCAGTTCGTTTGAGAAAGATAACCCTGGCATTAATCCTCTTTTCTTTAACCAGAAAATCGAACAAAATGATCCAGAGAAGAAAATACCTTCTACAGCAGCGAAAGCTATTAATCGCTCCTTGAAAGTGGCATTATCAATCCACCTTAACGCCCAATCCGCTTTTTTCTTAACACAAGGGAGATTTTCGATGGCGTTGAACAGGTAGTCTTTTTCTTTTGAATCTTTGATATATGTATCAATCAGCAAGGAGTAAGTCTCCGAGTGAATGTTTTCCATCATAATCTGGAAACCATAGAAAAACTTAGCTTCCGTGTACTGAACTTCATTAACCATATTCTCAGCTAGATTCTCGTTTACTATACCATCACTAGCTGCAAAAAATGCAAGTACATGCTTTATAAAATGACGCTCGTCATCGTTCAACTTATTTTCCCAATCCGATATATCTTGATGAAGATCTATTTCTTCTGCCGTCCAAAAAGACGCTTCAGACTTTTTGTAAAATGACCAGATGTCATCGTGTTTAATTGGAAATAATACAAATCGATTTGGGTTCTCTTGTAGAATACGTTCGTCGGCCGCTGCACTCATTTTTTCACTCATTGTTCATAGGTTAGATTGTTCAACTGATATATGTGTAAAAAACATATATATCAAAAATATATTTTTCAAACAAAAGAGACGAATTCTAGTATGTGATTCTACACATAATCTTTTTCTTAATACGTAACTGTGTCTTTACTAACTGTTAAGGGTAAATTTTGCTGGCTCTTCCTTTTCGTCTAAAGTCACCTGTCCCCCGTCTCTTTGCTAACACAAATTAAATAAGAAAAAATCATAATATATTCCACAAGTTATCCACACAGTGTGGATAAGTCACGTAACATATTACAAATCAGCGTAATATAAAAAATGAGGATTTTGGGGTATGTGGATAACTCTTTGATTTTGAAGAAATTCGAGATTTACACCTCTCCTATAATCGTCGATTTCGACGGAAAAACCAAATCAAAAAGAACCCTAGCAAGACCGAAAAAAGTAATATAAAGTAAAAAGCATATTTGTGATCAGTAAATGGAATATGCTCTAGGTTCATACCATAAAAACTAGCTACCAGTGTCGGCACCATCAAAATGATAGTAATGACTGTTAACCTATGTATAAACAAATTCATATTATTAGAAACAATGGATGCATATGCCTCCATGGTCCCACTTAATATGTTTGTGTATACATTCGACATTTCTAATGCCTGACTATTGTCAATAATTATATCCTCAAATAAATCAGAATGCTCTTCAAAATTCGTTACGTCTAGAAAGTTCGTACGCTTAATCTTCATTTTCAGAAGTTCGTTGGCGCTTAGTGAATTCACGAAATAAACCAGACTTTTTTCGATTCTGAGGAGTTCTCTGAGTTCCTTACTTCTACTCGAAGAATACAATTCCCTCTCTATAAGATTTCGTTTTAGATTAAGTCTCTTAAGACACTCTAAGAAACTAAACACATTCTGTTCGAAGATTTGCAAAACAAACCACTTCTTATCCAAGATATCCATATTCTTCACCCTTGACTCCCTGAATTTCTCAAGAATGGGATTCTCCTTGGCGCTGACCGTGACAATATGCTGATCTGTTAGGATGATACCAATAGGCAAAGTAAAATAAATGGCTTCATTCTCTACCGCATCTTCATTCAGCAACGGAGAATTCACCAAAATCAATTTAGCCTGATCCTCACGTTCGTAACGAGATCTTTCGTCGATATCAAAGGAGTCTGTAATAAAATCTATGGGAACTTGGAGAGTATCTGCTAGTTCAGTGACCTCGTCCATATTGTATGGTGCCGATACATCAATCCAATGGGCACCAGATAATGTCTCTAGCTGCCGAACTTGCCGATTCTCTTGTGTATAGTACCGAACCATAACTGGAATATTCCATTAGAGACATTTAAAAATAAGGTCATTGAATATGTCGCAAACATACGATATATTGAAATACAGACAAATATTACGCCATACAATAAAGTACAATGATACGTTTCAACGATTTTGTCCCGCAACTCATTAAGAAAGGAGGCTTCTTTTCAAATAATGAATACGAACGAATAGATCACTGTTTAGAACGAATGAACAATTGGATTGAAGACAATCAAATTAATGTCATGAATGTCGAAAGCTTACTTCTGCCGAATTATTATGCAGACGGACATAATCGATACTCCAGATCAACGGATCCTGTCTTCTCACATAAAACGGGAGGAGATATGTCGAGAAGCATACACTGGATTCAATGCTTCAGGGTATGGTATGCCTCAAACTAAGGAGGAGTCCACTTCTGTCACCTCATTTCGGTAATATTCATATATACTTTGCTGAAAAGCAAAACCCGTCTGACCTTCTTTAGCCCGAAGACGAAATCCATCCTCAATAATATCTCCTTGTTGTTCAAAATTAAAATCAAGAAATCGTCTTTTCTTTTGCATAGCGGCATATAAGCCCTCAACACCACCGTAATCATATTTATCTTTTGATCTCTGTGCCTTTAGTGCTTCGTATAAATAAATTGAACCAAGCTTCTGATATTGCCATATATGCACGAGTTCGTGAATGAAGATTGAGGAAGACATGGATTCATAAAAATTGATTGTATTGAAGCTTACATAAGCAAACTTAAATTGCTTGGGTCCCAACACGGCTTTATTATCAATCCAAATACGCTTATAATCAATAGAGTTATTAAAAACGGATTCGGCAAGATGTCTTTCATGAGTTTCAAGAGCTCGAATATTCCATTTGACGCCAAAAGAGATTCCTTGATAAATTTCAGGTAAAGCCAGAAGATCGGTCACATAAAGGATTAGATGCATTACCCAATCAGTAACACTTTTAGGGAAATATCGATTTCGTAAAGTCTTGTGTGATGTGAATACACCTGAGAAATGCCGACCTAAACGCTGCAGTCTTAATGGGTATGATCGTATAAATCCGTCTAACAGATTGAATATTTTCATTATTCAAATCTTAAAACTCTAATCGGTTCAATACGAGTTATTATAAAAGTGGGCAGTATTAAAAAGATCATTGTAAGAATCAAGGTGCCCAAATTAATCAGTAGAACAGTCAAAAAATCAAGCTGAATAGGAGCTACTGAGAGGTAATAATTACTCTCATCCAAAGTAATAATCCCTGAATATTTTTGAATCAAGCAAACTAAAACACCAATGAAAGTCCCCCAGAATAAGCCTCTGCTAATTATATACATTGCGTGATATAAAAATATCTTTCGCACGCTCCAGTTTGTTGCACCTAGCGCTTTTAATGTCCCTACCATTTTACTTCTCTCACGTATTAATATAAGTAAAGCAGTAATCATATTGATAATTGAAACAACTACCATGAGAGATAAAATGACTACTTCATTAATATCCTGTAAACCAAGCCATTCAAAAATATTAGGAAATTTATCCCGAATATTTTCAGCATAGAGATTGGACGGAAGTACGTTATAATACACATATTCTGTCATGATATCTAGATCCTCCAAGTCATCCACAAATACCTCAAGACCACCAACTTGGTTTTTCTCCCATCCAAATACCTCCTGAACATATCTTATATCTGCCAATGCAAATTTCTTATCATACTCCCCGAGACCCGTATTATATATCCCTGAAATTTTCATCGCCCTTTTCAGTTCTTTTCCATCTCTTATAAAATGCACAATGATCTTCTGATCAATTTCTAGCTTTAAACGATCGGCTGTTTTTTGTGAAACAAAAAGGCCTTTTGAAGGAATACTATCACTCGCCAATCCACTTAACTCAGATCCGCTTTTCAAAAACGGATTCATTCGATCCCAATCGTAATCAGGACCAATGCCTTTAATGACTATGCCCTCGAATTCATTTTTCGTAGATAATATAGCAGGCGCCATGGCAAAGGAGTGCACGTGTTGTATTCCTCCTGTCGTACTATTTAAATTGTATTGTCCCTCAATTTCGTATCCCAATACTTCTACAGGAGTCTGATATTCTACTGCACCTACATCCTGAAGCTCCTCGTAAAAGGCTTGAGACATATCTATTGGCCTCGGCTCGCGAGTCAAACTAATATTGGAATCAGTAATATGCATGTGCCCCCAGAAACCAAATATCTTTTCGGTTATTTGGTGCTTAAACCCAGTGATTAAAGCCGTCGTAATAATCATTACAGATAAACTAATGGCTATAGAGACAATAGCAATTCTCATTATCACTTTCGTGAATGTTTTTTGGTCGCCAAGACCAACCTTGCGTGCTATGAAATGTTCGACGTTCAAATGACTTGATATAGCAAATCGTAATAATACTAAAAAGTATACTTTTGTGAATTAAAACGGTACGTAATGAACTTTATTGAAGAGCTTAGATGGAGGAATATGCTCCATGACATGACCCCTGGTGCTGAAGATGCGTTAAATTCTGAGATGCAACGTGGATATATTGGTTTTGATCCAACTGCCCCTTCTCTCACCATAGGTAATTACGTGCAACTCATGCTTCTTGGGTTTTTCCAAAGATCTGGCCACCAGCCTATTGTTGTTATGGGCGGTGCTACTGGTCGAGTTGGAGACCCTTCTGGAAAAGACAAAGAACGTGAATTAAAATCTTACGACGAATTAGACCATAATCTTAAATTTCAGGTCGAACAAATGAAGAAATTTCTGGATTTTGATAACACCCAAAATCCAGCCATTATGGTCAATAATCTTGACTTCTATAAAGAGATGAATGTCCTGGACTTCTTACGTGATGTAGGTAAAACCTTAACAGTCAACTATATGACGTCCAAAGACTCTGTAAAGAAGAGATTAGAAAGTGGTTTGTCATTTACTGAGTTTAGCTACCAATTATTACAAGCTTACGATTTTCAATGTTTGTACGATCAAATGAATTGCAAATTTCAAATGGGCGGTTCTGATCAATGGGGAAACATCACCTCAGGAACAGAGTTCATACGAAGAAATAGTAGTGGAAAAGCGTATGCCGTGACCACCCCCCTTTTGACAAAAGCGGATGGGACGAAGTTTGGAAAATCAAGCGATGGTAATATTTGGCTCGACCCTAATCTAACCTCGCCGTATAAATTCTATCAATACTGGATTAATTCGGACGATCAGGATTTATCTAAATACCTGAGATATTTTAGTTTTCGTTCGAAGGAAGAGATAGAGGCTTTGGAGAAAACTCATCAAGACGACCCAAGACAACTGAAGCAAATATTAGCAGAAGAATTAACCACTCGAGTGCATTCTGAAGAAGCCTTTGATGCGGTCAAGCAAGTCTCTGAAATATTGTTTAATAAAAAGGCCTCACCAGAATTTTTAAAAGGAATGTCCATTGATGCATTGAAATCTGTCTCTGAAGAAATACCCTGTGTGAAGATAAACGTGGACTGGTTAAACGGATCTCGAAACATCCTTGATTTCTTATCCGAAGGCACGAATATTTTGACATCTAAGAGCGATGTAAAAAGAGCTATTAAAAACAATGCGATCTCAGTAAATAAAGAAAAAGTACTTGCGGAAGATTTTGTTTTAAACTCGGACATGCTTCTACATCAAAAATATTTGATGGTCGAAAATGGCAAGAAAAATAAATTCATCATTGAGATAGACTAAGGTGATTTTCCGAAAACTTTTTTACCGCATACCAGCCAGTTGGAGGTTTATTGCACGCCGTATCTACCATCTTCCAGAGGATGCAATCGATTCTTTGACCAAAAAAAAGCATACCAATCCCACACCACCAAAAGGAATGATTTACACGGGCGGAGGGGATTTTGAAGAAGCTGGACTGCGCTTTGTCAGGTTACTTGAAGAGTTAACTCATTTGAATGAAAAATCAAAGTTTCTAGACATCGGAAGCGGTATCGGAAGGCTTGCATTACCATTGACGAAAGTCATAAAAAAAGAAGGAAGCTACGATGGATTTGATGTCGTTAAAAAGGGTGTGGATTGGTGTCAAAAGAATATTACAAGTAGGTTTGAACACTTCAATTTTAAGTACATCCCACTTAAAAATGACTTATATAATTCACAGGGAGATGATGCTTCGACCTTCGAATTTCCATATCACGAAAACAACTTTTCTCACGTGGTACTCATGTCCATTTTTACGCATTTTCAGAAAGAAGAAGTCCAACATTATTTAAAAGAAATACTGCCTATTGGGTTGATGGGCTTTGCGTCCATGAGTCGCTTCCAATGAAGAGTAATACAAAAAGACAATTTATTAGATTATCAAATCCGTCAAATGGCCCTTGGTTTGAAGGATATACTAATAACCCATTAGGCGTTTTACCTATTGGAAAAATACTACCACGA
>JAHDBE010000044.1 GCA_020630555.1 Saprospiraceae bacterium | reverse complement strand
AATCATACATAGGATTGGTAGAAGTAGGTGTTGGATTATTGCCTGGAGGAGGTGGGACCAAAGAGATGGCCCTAAGAGCATCGGATGCTTATTTTGAGGGAGACGTACAAATACCAACCCTCATTAATCATTTCAAACCAATTGCTACAGCTACGGTGGCGACTTCAGCATGGGAAGGATTTGATCACGGTTTATTAAAACCGACCAAAGATGAAGTTTGTGTAAAAACAGCCAAAAACATTGGCCTAGCAAAACAGAAGGTATTAGAGTTAGCCAATAATTATGTCGCACCTGTCATGAGAAACGATGTGACGGTTTTAGGACGTGGAGGATTAGCGGCTCTTCAGACAGCCATTAATGAATTTAAACTTGGTGGTTACATGTCAGATTATGATGTGGAGGTTGCACAGAAAGTTGCCTATGTCATTTGCGGTGGTGATTTAACCTCTTCACAAAAAGTTAGTGAGCAGTACTTATTGGATCTTGAGAGAGAAGGATTTTTGAGTCTTCTAGGTAACCAAAAGACTATTGATAGAATCCAGCATATTTTGATGTACAATAAACCGTTGAGGAATTAGGGATGTTTGGATTTTTTGACGATTTGACGATTTGACATTATGACCATCAGGATGTATAAAAAATAAACTGTCGGTATTCACTTTAAAAGTAAGGTGAATCATAATTATACGAAACTTGACATATGGATAGAATCTCGAGAATTAGTTAAAATTATTTACAAGAAGACTTCGAGTTATCCTAAATCAGAAACTTATGGTTTAGTTAGTCAAATGAGACGTGCGGCCATTTCAGTTAGTAGCAATATCACAGAAGGTAGTGCTTTTGAAAGTAAAAGAATGTTTGCAAGGTATTTGAATATTGCACTCGGTTCTTTATACGAGTTAGAGTGTCAATGTTATTTGTCAAGTGACCTAGATTATATAAATAGGAAAGATTCAGAATGGATAATTATCCGAATCAACAACCTAAAAGCAAAAATTAAAGCATTTAAAAACAAGGTATTATAAACTAAAAAAAATGATCTTTTGAAAATACGACGTCAAGATATCGAATCATCAAAACGTCGAAAAGTCAAAAAGTCTACATAAAAATAAAAGACATGAACGCATACATAATAAAAGGATATAGATCGGCTGTTGGAAAAGCAAAAAAAGGTGGCTTTAAAAATTATCGGTCTGATGATTTAGCTGTCGATGTGATTAAACACTTAATATCACAGGTTCCTGAGTTGGATCCAAAATTAGTCGATGACGTCATAGTAGGTTGTGCAAATCCAGAAGGAGAGCAAGGTCTTCAAGTGGGTCGCCTGATTGCAGCAAGAGCCTTAGGGAAGGAAGTACCAGGTATTACAATAAATAGATACTGCGCATCAGGTTTAGAGTCTATTTCTATGGCAGCTGGAAAAATCGCAGCAGGTTTCGGACATATTTATATAGCCGGAGGCACTGAGAGTATGAGTTTAATACCAATGACAGGATATAAACTCTCTCCAAGTTATAAGGCCAACATGGATAACATTAATTACCATGTAAGCATGGGTGCCACTGCTGAAGCAGTCGCTTCCAAATATGGAATTACTAGAGAAGCTGCTGATGCGTTTTCTGTAAAATCTCATGCCAACGCTGCTGCGGCGATTGATTCTGGAAAATTTAAAGATGAGATTGTACCTGTAGAAGTAAACGAAGTTTTTGTGCATGAAGGAAAGCGTATGGAAAAATCACATGTTGTAGATACAGATGAAGGCGTTAGACGAGGTACAAGTATGGAGGGTCTTGCTCGATTAAGACCAGCCTTTAAAAAAGGTGGAATTGTAACTGCTGGAAATTCATCCCAAACTTCTGATGGAGCGGCATTCACAATTGTGATGAGCGAAGAAATGGTAAACAAATTAAACCTTCAGCCCGAAGCGAGACTTATTTCTTGTGCCGTTGGAGGAGTTGATCCGTTATACATGGGTATTGGACCGTGTGTCGCTATTCCTAAAGCTTTAAAGCAAGCAAACATGAACCTTAGTGATATCCAACAGATAGAACTAAATGAAGCATTTGCGTGTCAAGCTTTAGCCGTAATCCAAGAGGCTGGTTTGGATCCTGAAATAGTGAATCCAAATGGTGGAGCTATTGCTTTAGGTCACCCACTTGGATGTACAGGAGCGAAATTGACTATCCAACTCCTAAATGAAATGCGTCGTCGAGATCAGAAATATGGAATGGTCACAGCTTGTGTCGGAGGTGGTCAAGGAATTGCAGGAATATTCGAAAGGCTAAATTAATTTATGAAGAGCGAGGTCTATGAAAAAACTATTATTGTAAACAACTCGCATTTAGATGATGTCGGGCATGTAAACAATGTGGTTTATCTAGAATTCGTTCAGGACATTGCACGAGAACATTGGCAAATAAAATCTAATCCAGAATTCGATACAAAATACTTCTGGGTCGTTCTTGAGCATAATTTAAAATATAAACGTCAGGCTTTTCTAAATGACGAATTATTGGTTCGGACTTTCGTCGAAAGAAATGAAGGCGCTAAGTCATTTAGACATGTTGAGTTTTTAATTCAAGACAAATTAACCGTCTCTGCAGTATCGACTTGGTGTTTAATTAATCGGGCAAATAATCGTCCGACGCGCGTTCCAGATGAGGTAGATGACATGTTTTTTAAAAACGCATGAGTAAAAGGGAAGAAAATAAAGCTATAGTTAAAGCACGGTTACTCACCGAGGCGCAAAGGCTTTTTTCAGAGAAAGGCTTTGATGATACCACAGTTGCAGATATTGTAGGGGCCTGCGATATTGGACGAGGTACTTTTTACAATTATTTCAATGACGCAAAAGGCATATTTGAAGCAGTCATCGAAAAAATGAATACGGATATTCAAATAGTTCTCAGACAGGCACATCGCGATGCTTCAAATTTTTATGAGAAACTATTTTTTTCGTTTAAATATTATTTCGACTTCGTCTCTCAACCTGCAGTCAATGCTTTTTTCCATAAAAACCAAGCCCTAATCCGAAACAGCGCTTACTCAAGTGATGCGTTTAGAAAGATGACTAGAGACATCATGGATCAGATGCTAGACTATGGTAAAATAGACCGCTTTAAGCAAAAACATGAATACTTATTGCTAAGCATTTTAATCATGGGAGGGCCTATGGAGTTGTTTTTAAATCGACCTTATATGGATATGAATCTCAGTAATGAAGAAATGGCGAAGTTTCTCTCTAAAGTATTTATGAAGATATTTACTAATTAAAAAATCACGCCCTGGGAGGGCGTGAAGGCTTGAACCAACTCAAGCATTTATAAGAAGAATTAACATCGTTTATATCTTCAAACTAAATCCTGCAGAGAGAAAAATCTGGCTTGGCCTTTTTTGAACTTCCTCACTCCAAGATCTGTGTTGTTGTTTAAATTGAAAAGATATCATGGCATCCCAACTTTGACTAATAGGGTATCTAAGTCTGTTTTCAATAACAGATGCAAACTGTATTGATTTTCTAAATGGTGCATTATCATTTGTATATTCTAAAACACTCTCATTACGCAAAGTTTTTCCGTGATACATCTGCAATAATCCAAGATCAATTCCTATAGAGACATCCCATTTTAAGTTGCCTAAATCTTGAGTACGCCCAAAACTTACAGGAATACTGAACATTCTAAAGTTGTTATAATTTAGAACTCTGCGATCCGCAGTATAGGTGCCCGTAGCATTACCATAAACATAACTCGTGTCAGAAGTAATTAGATTTACTTGAACCGATGTGACGGTATCCTTGACTTCTATTTGATGAGAAATCTGTCCCTCCCATCTAAATTCTGAAACATAATTCTGATAATCTAATCCGGTATTTAAAAAGTAGTTTTTACCAATCCCTCTATGATAACGAAGTCCCAAGCCATAAGATGCAAACTCAGATTCATATTCTTCTGACACGCCAAAATCGGTTGCCCAATATGTGATTCCTGCACTTAATTGTAAGGCTTGATTTAATACCGGGGATTCGTCTTTTTTGACTTTCGTCAATGTCGAAAATGTGTAGGGTAAGGTTTCTATTTCATTGTTGTACTCGACTCGGCTTTGCAAATCTGCTAATCCGTTAAGCATTATAATACGGGATTCGTCTAAAAATTTCGATTCAGAATTTATATCATTTAGCTGATTTTTTGATGGTATTTCCTCTTGACCTTTTACAATTTCTGTATCTGTTTTATACAAACTTTCACTTGTGTTACTTCGTGTGTTCTTGACGTTTATTTCATTGACGTAAGTCAAAGATTTATCTAAAACATCTTTAGATCGTTCAATTATTTTTAAGCTCTGAAAATTCAGTTTTACCTCTTTATTTCCAATATCTGCGATCTCATCATTCATCAGTGAGTTAGATATTTCATATTCTTCATGAATCGAAGCTGAGGTCTCCTTTATTGATGGTGCATTCGTCTTTTGTGTTGGCAATGTATCGACTTTAGTGTTTGTCGTCCAGAATCCATAACCAATACAACCCACAATTAGTAACATTCCTAGTGAGGCCCATATCCAAAAAATGGGTCTTCTATTATTTTCATCAT
The DNA here is from genome assembly GCA_020630555.1 of Saprospiraceae bacterium. Classification (GTDB taxonomy): domain Bacteria; phylum Bacteroidota; class Bacteroidia; order Chitinophagales; family Saprospiraceae; genus JAHDCZ01. The sequence goes on along the minus strand of JAHDBE010000044.1, from coordinate 10,782 downwards.
CTTTAATTTCAGACATTTTAGTCTGAATACCAGCCTCCATCTCTTCCCAAGCAAACTCCCCCGGCAAGCTCTCTGACTGATCCAGAAGATCCTTCATATGTTTGTCAAAGTAGTCCATACAATAATTCTTTAGGTTTTTCGCTCATTGATTTTCTTAGCCATTTTTTGGCTCTTGTTAGTTGTGACCTAGAAGTCTCTGGAGTTATTCCTAGTTCTTTGGCTACTTCATCATGCTTATATCCATCGATTACAATCATCATAAACACAACTCTGTATCCAGAAGGCATAGGGCTAATTATTTGTAAAATTTCTTCTTTCGATAAATTAAAATTTGGTGTTTCTGACCACTCTTCTTTGTCTAAACTAGAATCAATGGATACTATTTTATCTTTCCATTTAGTATCTCGATAATGCATCAAACATTGATTCACGCTTACTCGTCTAAGCCAGAATTTAAACTCACCCTTTGAGGAATCATAGCTATTGATTTTTAAAAAGACTCTTGCAAAAATCTCTTGCATTAAATCTTTATAATCTGAAGAGCTATTGACATACCTCTTTATAATACTAAGGACATAGGGAGCACAGCCTTCATAAAGTAGTTTGAAAGCCGTGCTCTTGCCCTTTTGACAAGCTAAAATCGTATTATGATCAACTAGCTTATTCAAGTAAATACGGGTGTTATTAACCTTGACAGTCTACGAATAGAGCTGCTAAATCTTCATTACTATTTAATGTTACCGTCGATCCATCATCGATCAATGTCACGCTAGCTGGATAATTTATTTCAAAATCCGCTGGATCATTAATGGTCTCCAATACCTGGAAATACTCTTCTGTATTATTGACTACAGTACCTCCAATAGTTATTGGATAGTTTATTTCGTAACAACCGGCTTCTGGACCACTATTAAATAAAAACTCGAGTGCCCAAAGCGGTTCGAAATCATAACAGTCATTAATCGCATTAGAAAGTGCTTCATCGCTATCTACTACAACTACATTTCCTTCATCGTCAGTAAGCGTAAGAGGATACACGAACCCCGCAACTTCACCACTCCATAATAAATTGGCAAACTCGTCTTCATCAGCTACAGTTACAGTAGATCCATCTACAAGTACTAATTCAATTGGAAATTCAACCTGATAACAACCTAAATAAGAAGCACCACCAATCGGAATAGAATCACATGGGTTTTCAAATTCTTCACAATCCCAAAGTGCTGCAAACAATTCTTCAATATTATTTATTGTTACATCGCCTTCATCGTTTGATAATGTAATTGGAAATTCAAAAAACAAAATAGGATTAGCTGCTAAGGCATCAATAAATTCGTCTTCGTCAGCTACTGTTACTGTATTGCCGTTTTCGTCAACTAAATTGATTGGGTAAACTAATTCGTAGCAAGAATTCTCACCATCGATTAGGAATGCAGGGACTAATTCTGAACCATCAGAACCTCCATCTCCCCATCCATCGTCCGGAATACAAGACGCAAATAATTCAACAAGCTCCTCTAAATCTGCTACGGAAACCTCATTATCGTCTTCATCTTCTACGGTCAATGGGTAAACAAAGTCAACTATGTAGTTTGAGGTATCTTGATTTAACAAAATATCTTCAAAGTCTTCATCTGAAGCCACAGTCACCTGTGTTCCGTCTAATAATTCTAATTCAAAAGAATACAGGATGGTTAAACATTCCAATTCTACGCCATTTCCATCAGTTCGAGTCTGAGCAAAAACATTGTTGACAAGTTCTGTTTCTGGCGTCACATCTGTTTTGCCATTATCCGTCGTATCGAAGCTATCTTCTTGGCAAGATGTCATAAAAAGAGCCCCGGCCACTAGGAAGAAAAGCAAGATTTTTAGTGATTTCATTTTTGTATATTTAATAAGAGTTAGATAATGTTCCGATCGGTGTACGTCTACTATATGCAGAATTCTCTGTCGATGTTGCACGGTCGGAATGTTTTTTTTAATCTTTTTCTTATTAAGACAATTATCGTTCTTAGATACGGCCTTCCACAAAGGCATAAAAAAACCGGAAACTTTCGTCCCCGGTCAATAGTCTAACCTAATCGATAGGAAATTTAATTTTTTATAAATTTTGAACTTATTTGGTCATTATCCGAAATAGCCCTAATTAGGTAAAGTCCGTTTTGTAAATCAGATACATCTAAGAGGTATTCAGAACTTACATTAGAAATTCTTTGGACTAATCGAGAATCAGAAGAATAAATTTCAATAGAACCCAAGGTCTCCCATTCTGATTTAATCAACAATTGATCCGACACGGGATTGGGTGACAATAATAGGTCATCGTCCAAGTCATAGAAATTATCTGATAAGGATTCCAACAGTTTAATTTTACTACCCGAAACATTTCCTGCGAAAGTAGATCCATATGTTCCAGTAATCGTAACCTCATCTATGTAAACCCTATCTGCGTTATTTCCGGCATCACATTGAAAGCGAAATTGAGCATTAGTCGGGAAATTATAATCCATGCTGCTCAAATCGACCGTAGCTACATAAAAATTATTATTGGTAAACTCATCTCCGCTGTCATAATCTGCTACCGTTATCCAACTCGATCCATCATAATATCTTAACCAAAAATCTTCATTGGTCTCCATACTGTTAGGATAAAAATAAAATTGAACACTTACTTGGTCATAGGAACTTAAATCGTATGTTGGTGAGAACATCGACGAACTGTTTCCTGAATTATCTCGAATGCGAATAGAAAAACTGCCTTCCCAAGATCTTGCCCCTGAATATCGGGCACAATCCGACCCTCCGTCAATCCATCCATCCCATCCTGATTCGAAAAAATAAGCACCTAAAACATCTGTTCCTCCAGAAGGTGGATTTTCGGTAGTCACATTTATTGTAGTTTGCGGCGATACGTTTCCTGCCGCATCAAATGCCTCTACTGACATACTGTAGGTGGTCGCTGCCGTTAATCCCGAAACAGAATAACTGGTGGAACTAGTCGAGCCAGTAAACGAACCATCTATATAAACGTTATAACCATCTACTCCAACATTATCTGTGGAAGCATTCCAAGTAAGATCTGTCGAGTTCTGAGTTGTGTTTGATGCTGTTAAATTCGTTGGTATAGTAGGAGGAGTCGAATCGCTTGCCGCTCCAGTAGTCACATTTATACTTGCCTGACCAGAGGTGTTTCCAGCCGCATCAAATGCTTCTACAGACATCTGATATGTGGTACTCGCTGATAATCCAGTAATACTAACACTGGTACTGGTTGTAGAACCAATTAAACTCCCATCTACATATACATTGTAACCGTCCACCCCAACATTATCTGTAGAGGCTGTCCAACTTAAATCTGTGCTGTTTGATGTAATATTCGAAGCCGCCAAATTAGTTGGAACTGTAGGTGCTTCGCTATCTCCCCCACCGCCAGAAACAACGTTTATAGTATAATCTTCTACCTCTCCCCAGCTGAAAGCCTCGCAAGGCCCAGGAATACCGTTGTACTTCATAGAAACCCTCATTCTAGTTTGTCCATCTATCGCATTGGACGGAACGGTAAAGCTTCCTGAAACCGATGTCGCCGTTGTTGGATTTTGCGTCCACACCTGTTCACTCGCTTCAAAACTAGCATTATGATTAAAATCTATCCATACACTATACCCCTCAGCATAAACGGTACCTGTCCATACGGGTGTGACTGTGATTGTGTAACTATTATCCTTAGTAAGGTCAGTTAATATTGATGTAAAATCTGTATAGCCACTTGTCGCTCCTGAAGTATTATCTATAGTATTTAACTCCACCCTTCCTATGTATTCATCACTAATATTATTGCCTTGTGAATTACAATAACTTGGATTCCCATAAGATCCTCCTACTCCGACGGCATACCATGCATTTGTTGTTTGAATTTCTTCATTAGAACCCGCTCCATAAAGATCAATCGCTGATTGTATGGCGCCAGTCCTTGCATCCGCATATTGTGAATTTGTCGTTAAATAAACAGTTAGATTTCTATATGCAATTGCTGCGGCTGCGTCCATTCCTATACTGCTTACACTGTAAGAATCGCCATTATCGTTAGTACCAGTTTCACCTTGAGATAATATATAAAACCATTTGTTCTGAACTCCAGAATTAATATGAACACCACCATTATCCCCTGATCCTGTATACCAGTGAGTGCCTCCATAAGTATCTGGGTCAGAAAATTGATTTGGGTTAGCCATATTTCTGAAAGCACCCGATCCGCCTATACCAATATCATCTCCCATGAGCCAGTCATTAGATCCTTGTGCATAATTTTCTATAGCCTCGCCAAAAATATCAGAGAATGATTCATTTAAGGCACCTGACTCATAGCTGTATACTAAATTAGCGGCGTATTCTGTCACGCCATGAGCAATCTCATGACCTACAATGTCTAACGATACGAGAGGTCCATAATTAACTCCATCACCATCTCCATAAGTCATCACTGATCCATTCCAGAAAGCATTCACATAATTATTAGAATAGTGGACATAAGATTTTATTATAGCACCATTATTATCATAAGAGTTTCTTCCATGCTTTGATTGAAAATAGCTGTGTGTCTGTTCGGCACCCCAATGGGCTTGTACACCTGTATCATCTGTCGAGAAAAAATTTGAAGTACTTGTTATGTCCGTGGCATTATTGTAGTTAGTCCCATTATTCATATCATAGGTTTCAATACCATTACCGCTTACACTTTGTCTTAATCGATGTGAAGACCCAGATGTATTATCTGCAGTAAAGTTTACGGTACCATTGTATAAACAAGTGCCACTTGCAGGAACATTAGCACAATGAATTCTTTCTATATCTAATACCACTTTACCACTTATTGCATCTACATAAACCCAGGTTCTTTTTAATGGCTTTGACGAAAAAATATCAAATCGATATGCTAAAGTAGGTTTGGAAACTCGGTTTTCTGGAGTTAATATAACGAGCTCGCCTACTGGAATTTCATGTTGCCCATGATCGTGCTCTTCGTGTATTTCCTCCTCAGTTTCCCAGCTATATTCTTCCGCAGCTAAAAAACTTAAGGCTGCACTTAAGGCCGAAGATTCAAGGATGTTAGGAATTACTGTTTCAAGATTTAAGCGTCGAAAATCGCCATTCATGGAAACAATATTCCCATTTTTTTCATGTACCAAATAGTTAGCACCCTCTACAGGAATCCCTTTATATTTTTGTTGGTACCTGTAATGCTTATACCCGAGCTCGTCTTCTTGCACTCGAATTAAACCCAAATCATCAGCGGGCTGCATAGTTAAGGATTCTGTTAACAACTGATCAAGTTGGTTTACATTCTTGGCTTCTTTGAAAGAAATAAAATCAGGTGCAGGAGCTAAACTCACTTTATCTGATCGCTGACTAAATAGACTTAAAGTCAAAAAAAGGAAAAGAAAGATTAATCGTAATGTCTTCATAAATTGGTTTTTTACAGTTAATAATAAGATACATACCACACCAGGTGATGTGACTATGCATACTAATAAGACAAGGGAGTTAATTTTTCTAAGGGGGCTAGATGTACTTTAAAGTAAATAATCTTTCTAAACTTTTTTCTAGTGGTATACCTTGAATTTAAAAATTCATGGTTTTTGACAATTACTTTACTCTTTTAGATCAGCTAATGGTTCAGATTATTTTGAAAACACACTCATCGAAAAACTTCCTGTTAAAATAAACATGGCTCCTAGGTACATTTCAGAAGAAAGTCCATCACCAAAGAAGAGATAACTTAATATAATAGCCCCGACTACTTCCATGTACATAATAGAAGAGGCCACAGAGGCCTTGAGGTATTTAAGTCCATAAAAGAATAGATTGAAAACAATTAATCCAATCAAAATCGCGTAAAAGAAACACGTGCTTAAGTGTACAATACTTGCATCGGGAATCCCAAAAATTAAAAACGGTAAAAATATAAATCCACCTAGCAAGTTTTGATAGAATATCATTTCACTTCTGCTATAATAATTTGATTCAGACTTATAAATGATGACCGTAAAGGCATAAATAAAAGCAGATGCCACACCAGCCAACATACCAACAAAATCTTTGTCTTCAAACGAAAACTCTTTTCCTGAGTACACCAATATCAATCCTGTAAAAGACAGAAGAAGAAAAAGCCATTGACGCCAATCAAATTTTTCTTTTAAAAAAAACAGTCCTAATATCGCTACGAAAATTGGCCATGTATAAATTAAAACCACAGCATTTCCAATGGAAGTAAATTTAAATGCTACGAAGTACAAGTACATTCGCAATGCATTTAACAAGGAAGCCAAAATCATCTTTTTATATGGGCCTCGAAATAGCTTTACCCCTTGAAATTTTAACCAGAAAAAAAGTAACAAAGAAGGCACCCCCATACGCATACAGGATATTGCACTAGCATCTAGAGTGCTCATTAACTTTATAAAAACACCACTAGTACCAGCTAAGCATGCACCGATAAAAACAAGTAAAAAGGCTTTTAACTTCATCTAGTTCAATCTTAGTCATAACGACCCACCAAAAAGTCAATTTGCAACTTGGTCAGAACAAGATTATATATTGCGGTCAGCTTAGAATACTTGGCGGAGAGATTTTGATTCTGAATATTTCTATAGTCTAGCGAATTCAAAACCCCACCACGAAATCGTTCTTCCGTCATATTCATTGACCGATTACTAATCTGAAGCTGATCATCAGAAAGTCTCAAAAGCTCTATTTGTCTGTTATAATTTTCAACAAGTAGTCCAAGCTGATTTTTTAACTGAGCCGAAGCTTCCAAGAAATTTAAAGAATTTTTGCTTTCCTCAAGTTTGGCATTCTCAAGGTCAATTTTCCTTACACCCCCATCAAATAAATTCCAATTCATGTTAGCTCCAAAATTGATATTAAATCGTTCGGCAAACAGTAACGGAAAAGGTTCTCCAGTACTTGGGTTATCCGCAAAAAATTTAAATGCATTTTCATTAAATCCTACCGAGCCATTTAAAGTAATATTGGGTCTCTGCGATGTTTCTTGAAGGGCGGTATTTAAAGTGGAAAGATCTTGAAGAACGGCAAGAGTTTTAAGTGAATAATTTTCCTCAGATAAAATGTCCAGTAACTTCTGTTCATCTAATTGCTCGACATTGACAACTAATTCTTGATCTGGAATATATTTTACATAATCAATGTCATTTATAATCTGGGACAAATCTCTTTCTGCTAATTCAATCGCACTCATTTGAGAAATAAGATTAAAAGAGTCTGTTTTTACATTATTCTCAAACTGTAAAATGTTAAATGTACTTGATGTTCCAAACTCAAATCGCGTCTCCTCAAATTCTAGACGATCTTTCGACAAGGATAAATTAGCCTCTAATATCTGTTGTCTTTCTCTTTGATAAACCAAATTATAATAAGCTGAGCTTACCGCATTAATTAGGTTATGGATTTGTTCGGCTTTCGCCAAAGATGTTTGTTTCTCAAAGACATCCAATTGTTCTTTTTGAATTTTTACTCGTCCCCCTCCATAAGCTAACCATTGTGCGGAGATATCCGCTCCGACTGAACCTGTATAATAACTTCCCTGTAAAAAACTCGCCGCGTTATTATCGTTTACAAAATTATTATTGAATCCTACATTTAGATCTATGATTGGTGCACGTCCTGCGCGTGCCCAACTATTATTTTTTTCTGCAATCTGAATGTCTAACTCTGAAATTTTTATTTGGAAATTCTGATCGAGGGCTTTAGAAATTGCCTGTTCTAGACTAATCGTTTCCTGAGCCAGAATAACATTCGCCGAAAGGCAAAAAATAAAAATCCCTATCCACTTTAATCTCGTCATTATCTAAAAAATTAGTTCAGATATTTTCAAACAAATCATAATTGTTGCCATTAACAATCCTAGGAATATCAGGGCTAAAACTAAGGTCAAAATCCAAGGATGTTCTCTATTTGGGAATGCCGGTTCCATTTCGTTAGCATAAACCTGTTTGCCCGTCCAAAGTGTATTCGACAACAATCTAAGTCGACTTGAAATAGTTAACAATGCCGGGATTAGGACTAATAAAACAAAAGTTCCGATGATTAATCCAAAAGCAACAGAGCTCGCCATCGGTATTAAAAATTGTGCCTGAACACTATTTTCTAAAAGTAATGGCAACAGGCCTGCTACAGTAGTGACAGTTGTCAAAAGAATCGGCCTAAATCGGCTGATGCCCGTGTCGTACACTGCTTTTCTAAAAGGTATACCTTCCTTAATCTTTGAATTAAACGTGGATATAAAAACTAATGCGTCGTTAACAAATATCCCAATTAAAGCGATGACTCCTAGTACGGATAAAAAGCTTATCGGAAGATCTTGAACCCAATGTCCTAATCCCACCCCAATAAAGCCAAATGGAATTAACATAAAGACAATCAATGCTTGACTTACCGAATTAAAAGTAATTATGATCACAAATAACATACACAGAAATATCAATGGTATTGTCTTTCTCATGGATGTCATGGTTTCCAGATTTTCTCTGGCTTGCCCTTCTAAGCCCACCTTGACCGTAGGGTAATTTGCTAAAATTTGTGGTAAAATTTCTGCTTCAATATCCGCGTTTATATCACTTACAGAAGCTTTCTCATCTTTGACATCTGCGGTGACACGAATCTCTCTTTGTCCATCTATATGGTTTATTGTAACGAGGCCACGTTCGATTTTAAAATCAACCAATTCATATAGTGGTATGGTTAAACCGTCTGGTGTACGCATTCGCATTTGTAGCAAGTCATTTAAACTCGAGCGATCCTCAAGATCATATCTGACCCACACTTTAACCTCATCTCTACCTCTTTGTAATCTTTGTATCTCTGCACCAAAAAAGCCTTGCCTTACATTTCTCATAATGTCACCTAATGAGAAACCCATACTGTATGCCTTGGGCTTTAAGGATAAATCAACTTCTTTTAAACCTTCCTTATTACTGTCCTGGATATCTGTTAGTTCACTAATGGTGGCGAGTTCTGATTTTAGTTCATTTACGGCTTCCGCCAATTCATTTATATCCTGCCCCAATAAAGCTATTGATACCGGGTCGCCAAAAATATTTCCTAAGCCAAAATTTAACTTCTGCGCTTCAGGTACGGGACCAAGAGTATCTTTGATGGCACCTGTTATCATTCGATTTCGCACATTTGGTCTTTCTTCTCCATCTAAGAGATATACTGAAATGTTACCTTGATAGCTTGTCGGACCAACCGTACGATCAATCTTCTCAATAAGATCTTTTTCGTTGTTAAAGTATTTTTGACGAAAGTCAGAATTAACCGCCCAAATGGCGCGCTCTATAGAATCTTGGATACGATAAATTTCGTCTACTGAAGTTCCAGCAGGCATCTCCAAGTTTATCTGAAAATTATCTGACTGAACAAACGGGAAAAAAGTCCCCTTTATTAAGCCTCCTTTAAACGCACCAGCGACTAAAAGTAAACCAGATACACAAATGGCTAAAGATGGAATCGGAAAATCAAGAGAAAAATTAAGTACAGGACCGTAAATTTTCTTTCGTAAAAAATCCATGAACCGATCTAAATATTCTGTGACCTTATTTCCAGATCCTTCATTAAGTGCTTTAGAATGGGCTATGTGTGCAGGGAGAATAAACAATCCTTCGATTAAAGAAAAAATCAAGGTAAATATTACGACAATGGCCATTTCAGAAAAGGCGTCCCCAAGAAACCCATCAATAAAAAAGAAGCACGAAAACGCAATAACTGTCGTTAAAATTGCAGCACTAACCGCCGGCATGACTTCAAGAGTTCCATTTAGTGCCGCTTCAAATGGCTTTGACCCTCTCTCGTAATGCTGATAAATATTTTCTGCTATCACGATACCATCATCCACAAGAATTCCGATAACCACAACCATTCCAAAAGTGGTAATCACATTTATGGTGATTCCTAAGTAAGACGCTGCCATAAACATTCCTGCAAAGGATATCGGAATAGCTAACGCGACCCAAAATGCCAAGCGTATGTTTAAGAACATGGCTAAAAGAATGAGAACCAATAAAAATCCGATTAACCCATTTTTTTTAATAAACTCTATTCTTGCATTTAAATATTCCTTTCCGTCTCGGATCTCTGTGACTTTGACTTCAGGGTATTGCTCTTGGAATTCTTTGATGTATGCTTGAGAGGTCGAAGAATTTCCAAACATATCTTCTTCTCGTCGACTTTTTACTGTCAAAATCACGGCCTGTTCTCCGTTGACAAATGATCGACTTGGTTTATCTTCCCACTGGTCTTTTACATCAGCTATATCAATCAAGCTCACTAAATCTCCGTTAGGTCCGCTCTTAATAACAATGTCTTCGAAAGCACGCGCGTAGTAGTTTCTATTTTTTGCCCTAATCAATAATTCTTCTGAATCCGTTTTAAGTGTACCTCCAGTAGTTAAAATATTGGACTGTGCGATAGCCTGGATTGCTTCGTCAAATGTGATGTCCATTTGACGCATTTCATTTTCTTTAAAACTGATTTCAATTTCTTCCTCTGGAAATCCTTTAATATCGACACTTGAAATTCCATCCTTAGCTAAAAGAGCTGTTTCCATCTGGCGAGAAAGCTCTTTTAATCTCCTCAAATCCATATCACCAGAAATCGAAAAAACATATGCATCCGATAGTTGTTCTTGTTTGTAAATCACAGGAGGCTCCATCGTAGATGGAAAAGACGGAATTCTATCTACTGCATTTTTAACATCCTGCAATACCA
>JAHDBE010000043.1 GCA_020630555.1 Saprospiraceae bacterium | reverse complement strand
ATTCGGCTGCATCAGCAGGGCAAAGTATTTCAGTTGGATAAGCACTCAACCATACTCGCACTTCTTCATCTCTGTCGGAAATATCAGTAATACTACCAAAGATATTTAAGCATTTACCATTGTATTCATCTTCAATTACAACATTAGGTTCTTCATAGAATCCGCATAGGTCCGTTACATAGATGGGGTCAAAAGAGGTACAAGAATCGGAGGGGTTAGTATTTCCCTCACCACATGAGCCTACTTTACAATAACCGAAATAACTGCTACATGGATACTTCTCATAACAATGTCCCATTCTATCATTTGAATACCTAACAAAGCTGTAATACTTTTCTATTCTACCTGTTGACGTTTCTGCATATCTAAGTATTTCATATACAGAATCATTTTTGATGGTCTCTGTTAATGTATAGCCTCTTAGTAAAGCTTCTTTGCATAGATCAGTAATTGCAGAATCGTTTTGATCTTCAACTGCATCTGGATAGAAATTCCAAAAATCATTTACACAAGGTTCACATTCCCATTCGCCCAGAATCCAATTAGGTGGATTGACCACACAGGTTTTAGATAATTCATTCATTTCTTCATCTTCACTACAGGCAAAAAGGAAAAAAGTAAGTAATCCTAGAAGTATAGATTTATTCATTAGAATCTAATTTTGGATAGACTCCGTTCCTATATCCATCTACTGTAAAAACAAAAAGCGTGGAACGACAAATGCCCACACTCTTGACGGTCACCACAACCGATACAGTAATGTACAGAATGCCGCCCACGCAAAAGGTGGAGCGATCAGACTGCTTTTTACTGTAATTCTTGTATGTGGTGATTTCAAGAGTAAAAACAGTTACGCCTATTTCTTACCAGTTGTTTCAAGTCCTAATCTCATCAGAAAAGAGCAAGAAACTGTCAGCATATTCTTCAATTTTGGAAAATGTGCTGACACAAAGGTAAGAATAGACACGGGTATTTGCTCATTTTGTGATGGTCTGAAGGGGTGCTTACTAATATAATAGATAGCTTAAATTTTTAAAATGGTAGAAATTGTGCTTTCTCGGATGTGGCGTGAACGCTTAAAATATGGCTATTTTCTGGTTGAAAATATTTCTTTCACCTGTCTATATAAATAATAGCTTAAATCCAAATTTTGTAAACTCGCAGACGTAGAATGAATGCCCTAAATAAGGTGTTTTAATAGATGATTTATCTACACCTCCTTGCTTATTATTAATAGCTTAAATCCAAATTTTTCATATTAAACATTTCTGCCATATTGTCTATTTTCAAAAGAATGATGTGCTTGAACAATATTTTCAAAGTCATAATGTCATCTTACAATGCATTTAAACGGATTGGAACACCTGTTGATACTTATTTTATGAGACTCCAACTATAAAGTATCGACTCTCCGAAAGCTGCTTTGAAAGTTTGACTTAAAATTCCAATGAAATGAATCATTAATGAGTTTTTAAAATCAATAGAATGAAAAGATTACAGTTCGATGAATTTCTCAGATCAATTTCGATTGGTAAGAATGATTCATATACTCTTTTACTAGGTGCTGGATGTTCAATTAGTTCGGGAATACCTTCCGCAAACGATTGTATATGGGATTGGAAAGGGTCAATTTATAAGTCAAACAATCCTTCATCAAAGAACTGGATCAATAACTTTAGAGACCCCAAAGTTCAACGTACTATCCAGACGTGGATCGATAAACAAAATTCCTTCATCTCTAAAGACGATCCCAATGAATATTCTTACTACGCAAAAAAATGTTTTCCCATTGATAGGAATAGAAGGCAGTACTTCCAACAAATTTGCTCAAATAGAAACCCTTCAATTGGATATAAAACAATTCCATTATTAGTAAAACAGGGAATGCTTGACTCTGTCTGGACAACGAATTTTGACGATTTAGTTATGAACTCATGCATATTCGGAGGGGTTCAAGGAATTGACATCTCGTTAGACTCAGTAGATAGAATAAATCAAAGAACTCAGAATAGCAATGAACTACCCATAATTAAACTTCATGGTGATTTTAAGTATGGTGATTTGAAAAATACCAAAGATGAACTTCAAAAACAAGATTCAACGTTTAGGAGCAGACTAGTAGAATATTTAACTGATAAAAATCTCATTGTTATAGGATATAGTGGTCGTGACACATCATTGATGAACGCTTTAAGTGAAGCCTATGACAAGGAAGGCGGTGGTATGTTATATTGGTGCGGTTATCATGATAATTATAATTCAGAAGTTGAAAATCTCATAAACAAAGCAAATCAAAAAAATAGACAAGCATTTTTTGTTCCAACAGATGGTTTTGACTCAACATTACTAAATATCACTAAGCTATTAGTTGCTAATGATAACGAATTGGTAAATGAACTAAGTCAAATACAACAAACATCTAAAAGCAATGAGAATTTCACACCTTTTAAATTGAATACAAATAGAGTCAATAAAGTCTTAAAAAGTAATTGCTATCCACTCAAACTACCTGATGAAGTTTTAGTTTTTGATTCAAAAATTAAAGAAAGCCCTTGGAAAACAGTTAAAGAACTTACGAAAGAAAATTCAGCCATTTCAGCAATTCCATATAAGGGGAAAATTTGGGCTTTTGGGACTGTTCAATCTATTAAAGAGGTTTTCGGTAACTATATTGTTGGAGATATTTCAAGAAAACCCATAACAGACGCAAAAATTCATCACTCGGGTTTAAACTTTTTAATGCTATCAACTATCTGCAAACTTCTGGTATCATCCAACCAATTAAATACAAATTTTGAAAACAAGATTTGGGGAAATGAATACCAAACCATATTGGGTACTAAAGTATTTGAAGCTATAAAACTATCCATTGAAAAAATTAGAGGTTCATATTATCTTTCGTTAAATCCAAGCTTTTACATTGTATCAAGGGAAATACCAAAAGAAAAAATACAAGCCATTGGATTAAATTACTACCATAAAATATGGAACAATAAATACAATACTGTTGTAGACAAATGGAGGAAAAGACTGTTTAATCAAGATAAACTTGAATTCCCAATAGATTCAGGTAGTGGATTTATCTTTAGTATTAGTAAAGCACCCATTTTTACCAATATTTGTGATCTCAATAATTCCAGTTCACGTCAACATAATGTCCCAGACTCTCTAATTAGATTAGAAGGTTTACAATTCAAAGAATCTGAATTAACTTTTTCAACTAATCATGGGGGAAATTTGGTTTCTGATACGCACCCTATGCGTGGTTTAATAAACAATAAACCCTATGAAACCAACCTAAATACCTTTTTGTCAGATACGATTCAGTTAGGAGTGATTGCTCCTGCAAGGGACTCAGACGAATTTTATAATTTTCTGTGCAAGCAAAATCAAGAAATAAAAAGACACAATTCTAATGATGGATATTTACTGGACTATAAAGGGTTTCACAATATTTACGGTTTAAGTTTAAATATTCCAGAAGTCTCATCCCAAGATTGGCAGCCATTAAACGAACCAAATGGAGAAAGTCTAAAGAATAGTATAGCGGCTCTGAGAAGAAGCATTTGTGACAGAATAAATGCGATAAGCAGCTCTGGCACTAATAAAGTAATCGTTATTTACATACCCACTAGATGGAATGAACTAACCTCTTACAACAATGAGGGTGAGTCTTTTGACTTACACGATTATATAAAAGCTTATTGTGTGGAAAAAAGAATTACTTCCCAAATAATTAGAGAAAAGACAATTAAGGATAAACAGCAAAGTTGTCAAATTAACTGGTGGCTTTCACTTTCTTATTATGTAAAATCTTTAAGAACACCATGGGTATTAAAAAGCATTGATTCAACCACCGCTTTTGCTGGAATTGGTTACAGTGTAAATAGTAAGGAGGACGGAAAGGGGCATATTGTCTTAGGATGTAGTCATATCTACAGTTCAACTGGTGAAGGGCTGAAATATAAATTATCAAAAATAGATAATGAAAGAATACAATGGCGACATAAGAAACCACATCTCAGCTATGATGATGCATATGAGTTTGGTAAAAGTGTCATTAATTTATTTTATGAATCAATGAATACAATTCCCAGAAGGGTTGTTATTCATAAGAGGACTTTCTATACTGAGGAAGAAAAGAGAGGAATACTTGATAGCTTACTAGACAACAATGACATTGAATCTGTTGATCTAATAGAAATAAATTATGAAAATGATATAAAGTATGTCTCAAGTAAAATAAGAGAAGGAAAGACTGAAATTGATGGGTTTTCAGTGTCAAGAGGGACTTGTATTAAACTATCTTCATCTCAAGCATTGCTCTGGGCACATGGAGTCATTCCATCAGTTATTAACCCTAGATATAATTTTTACCCTGGAGGTAGATATATTCCCAAACCATTGAAGATCATTAAACATCATGGTGAAGGAAGTTTAGAGCAAATTGCAAATGAGATATTAGGACTTACGAAAATGAACTGGAACTCACTTAATATGTATTCCCAACTTCCTGCTACAATTTCTTCCTCAAATGATATAGCGAGGATTGGTAAACTAATAGAGAATAGTTCCAAGATCGAATACGACTACAGATATTTTATTTAAAATGTAGAGAACTGACAACTGGAATATTAAAAAACAATGAATAATAGCAACTGTATATTATGTTAAATCGAAAGATACTTGAGTTTGATATTTTAAAAAAAGAAGATCAAAAGGAATACAGAAAACTTGAAAGACTCCGATCCAAGTTTGTAAAGTCATTTCCGATAAAGTCAATAATGAATCTCGAATTTGACGAATACATAGTTGGTAAATCTTCAAAAAAGTCCTTTTGCTACCGAATAGAGACTGAATTAAAGAGCTTAGGAAACTTGAAAGGGTCTACTTCTACCAAATTTGGAGTTTACTTTGGAAGAAAGGGTAAAGACACCATCAAGAAATATAGATTTAGCAAGAAGTATGGAACTGAACTGGATGCAGCGTTTGAAGATGTAAAAAAGAGTATTCAAAAATTGTTAGAATCAGGAGAAAATGATAACTATGAATCCATTGAAAAGAATAAAGTAGCTCCAATATTTAAGTATAAATTGCTTGGAACATACTTTCCAGAAAAATACCTCAATATATATTCCAGAGACCATTTAGACTATTTCATCTCAAAATTAGGAATTAATAACACCTCAAAATCAATACCCCAAAAGCAACAAAATCTATTAAATTTCAAGCATTCCAATTCCATTTCCAAAGACTGGACAAATATTGAATTTGCTAGATTCTTGTATACTAAGATAGGACGACCACCAAAGGAAGATAAGGACAAGAAATTATTATCTCTCCTTCCTCCTCTTGAATCAGTTAAATTGACAACTATCAAGGTTCTCGCAGAGGATCGAAGTGATTCACCACAATCGAAATCGACATCGGGTAAAATAGATCATCAAAAAAAGAATAGGCTAAATACAATCCTAGGATTAAGGGCTGAAAACCTTGTTTTCAACAACGAAGTACAAAAAGTAAAGGCTTTTGGATATTCTAAAGAGTTAGTCAATCACATCTCTTTGAGTAATGATCGAGCTGGATACGATATACAAACCCTTGATGAATATGGAAAGCGAAAGCTAATAGAGGTAAAAGGAACAAGATCTAAACTAGGTCAAATCCAGATCAATATAACTGACAATGAACTAAGCAAATCAAAGGAGTTGGATAACTATTTCATTTATGTTGTTTTTGAGGCTCACACAAAGAATCCTAAGTTGTGGGAGATGCCGAAGGAATTTAAACACTATTTAGATGAATTCACCCTCAACCCTGTAGTGTATAAACTAAATTTGAATACTTACCTTACGAATTCATAAATACTTCTGAGTCATGAGTTCGCCAATGCCATTTCCTCGAACGCCCCCCTCAATGTTCATTTCGAACATCCCCCGTACTTTCCCACAAAATCTGAAAAGCTCAGAAAATAGAACATCCAAAAAAAAATAAACTAGAGACAAAACATAAAATTTATTTTAATTGACTTATTAAAAAATAATTAATAGAGATGGACTGATATTAAAATTTCTTTATATCAAAAATCATATAGTGAATGGAACTATTTGTGCTGATCATTCTATACTAACAATAAACTAAAGACTTAGGGAAAGTTAGATAATTGTTTCAGGAAATTTCGACAACAATATCGGCAACAAATGCCATAAAGAAAAAGACAATTCACTGATTTACAATGAATTGTCTTCGTTATATAGTTGACCCACTAGGACTCGAACCTAGAATGACGGTACCAAAAACCGTAGTGTTGCCAATTACACCATGGGTCAATCGCAGCGCAAAAATACTATAAAAACCATGTTTTGAAAAGCATTAATGCTCTATTTTTTCATTCGCCGTAAGGCTAAACTAATTGATAAATCCCTTCGAGGTTTCTGCCCTTTTCATTGTAATCAAGTCCATAACCCACAACAAACTTGTTTGGAATCTTAAACGCATTGTAATCCACCTTGATTGGGCACACTAATGCATCTGGTTTAAGTAATAAACTAACCACTTTAACACTTTTAGCGCCGGCATTCGTAAGAATAGGGATAAAGGCATTCAAGGTTTGGCCTGTGTCTATTATGTCTTCCACTATTAGCACCTCTCTATTTTTTATGGCACTTTCGTCCCAATTTATTATTTCGATTTCACCACTACTTGATAAGCCGTCATAACTTTTGATTGTTACAAACTGTATTTCAGTATCAAAACTAATATATCGTAAAAGGTCCGCAGCAAATATGAAGGAACCGTTAAGAACACAAACAAATAACGGATTTAAATCTTGGTAATCTTCTTCGATTTGTGCCGAAAGAGTCTTTACGCTTTCGCGAATGTCTTCTTCCGAAATGTAAAGCTGAAACTCTTTGTCATGTATGGTCACTTTATTCACGTTCTAGGCCTTTACTATCTAGGAGATAAATCAAGCTAGTTATAGCCGCAGCCCCTAGATCCAACTCTCTTTTATTTACCGCGTCGATATTATCGATTTCGGTATGATGATAATCAAAATAGCGTTGAGAATCCGGTCTAAATCCGATCAAGATGCCTCTTTGCGATTTTAATGGGCTAATATCTGCACCTGATCCACCTTTCCAAAAATGAATACCATAGGGTTCTAACAAACCTTCCCATTCAACAATCTGTCTAAAATAGGGCGCAAATACCTCTGCTTCCGCATCAAAACTAAATCCTCTAGGTGTAAATCCACCCGAATCTGATTCTAATGCAGCGATATGAAATTCTTTACGTGCATTTGACGTGTCCGCATATGTGAGTGCACCTTTTAAACCATTTTCCTCATTCATAAATAGGACACATCTTAAGGTTCGTTTTGGTTTGTAATTAAGGGCTTTTAATGTTTGCATGACCTGCATGGCGTGAACACATCCAGCCCCATCATCATGAGCACCAGAGCCTATATCCCAAGAATCTAAATGGCCGCCCACTAAAATGATCTCCTCTGGAAATTCCGAGCCTTTGATTTCTGCGATAACGCTATGAGAGCGTTTTGGTGGTAAATTTTTAGAGGTATTTCTAACAAATAATCTAACCGAGCCATTTTTTAATTCTTGACTTAAATAATTAGCATCATTAGTACTAATTGCTAGACCAGGAATTTTAGGACTGTTTTCGTCATAAGCCAAAGTTCCCGTATGAGGGTAGTCGTCTTGACGTAAAGACATCGATCTAACTATAACCGCTTTCGCACCATATTGTGCAGCCCTTGTTGCTCCCCAAACACGCTGGTCTACAGCTCCTCCATACGCATTAAAGGTTCTAATCTGTTTGGGGTCCATTGGTCTATTGAAGAAAACAATTTTATCTTTTAACATTTTCTCTCCAAGTTTTTCAAGCGTGTCCAATGAGAACACCTCTATGACCTCCCCTTCTACACCTTCAGGCCCAGTACCCACAGATCTACCAAGAGCCGTAGATCTTAGTTCTTTCCCTCCCATAATCTTTACAAGTTCGGGTTCTCCTCTTTCCCAATGAGGAACCTCACATTCTTGCAAATAGACTTCATCTAAAGCTAGAGAATCTAATATATTCTTGGTGAAATAGACACTTTTATCCGCGCCGTCTGATCCCGCTAATCTTCCACCTATTTGGGTAGTCATATCATGTAGCCATTGATATCCATCGCCTTTTTCTAATACATGATCATAAATTTTTCGAATCATTAAAGCATCCTTATCCTCTGTGCTTTCTTGAGACAAAGAAAACGGACAAAACGCCAAAACACCAATTATTACGGCATATACGCTTCTTACAAAATTCTGTTTTGGCTTATATACCATGAGAAGTAATCGGGTCGATTTCATACATATTATTATTATGGCTAATGTATTATGTGTAACTTTCGAAACAATTTACGTCTTAAGTTCAACAACTACCAAAAAACCCCAACGCGGAATTTGATGTTTATCAATCTTTTAAATCCTATTCTGTCCGACAAAAAAAAGGAAATAAAGTCTGATGAAGACATAGTCAAGCTTTATCTCCAAACTCAGGATGGTAGATATTTCGATCAACTTTATAACAGATATTCCGGGAAGGTCTATGGTAAGTGTATTTCCTTGTTAAAGAACGAGGAAAAAGCCGCCGATGCAATGCAAGATGTCTTTGTCAAGATTCTACTTAACCTTTCAAAATTTAGTGGTAAATCTAGATTCTCGACATGGTTATATTCAATCACATATAACTATTGTATCGATACAATTAGAAAGAAAAAGAAAGATCCTCTTGTAGCGGTAGATGATCTTACTAATCAACACGACACCGCTGAAGACGTAGAAGATAGTTTCATATTGGAAACAAACATAGCACGCCTCAAAGTCGTGCTAGAAGAAATACCAGTGAAAGACAAAGCGATTTTATTGATGAAATATCAAGACGAGATGTCCATCAAAGAAATCGGATCAATTACGGATAAATCGGAAAGCGCAGTTAAAATGAAGATAAAGCGCGCGAAACAGAAGTTTCAGAAAGTGTACAAAGAGATTTATAAAGAGTAGAAAAGTTGGTTTATGTCTGACAATAATTTTAAAAAACTAGAGCAAGAGCACATTGAGAATTTCAATGAGCAAAAAAAGCAAGAAGTAAAAAGTGGTGTGGATAGCTCCATTGGTGTCTTTCGATTTATCGGAGACATCTTCGAGTTATACTTGCCCCAAGTGGTTGGATTATTCGTAAGAATGTCCGGTGGTTCTGTGAAGTCAAAAGTAGACCCAGAAAACAAGGAAAAAAGATACCCTAATAAATAAGCTATAAAAGTTTAAAACATCTCATTATGCAGTTTCCCTTATTTAGTATTAATGTTTCTGGTGTCTTAGGAGATCTCCTAAATGGCTTCATCCAAGGCGTCCCAAATTTCGTGTCCGC
Source organism: Saprospiraceae bacterium (assembly GCA_020630555.1). Taxonomy (GTDB): domain Bacteria; phylum Bacteroidota; class Bacteroidia; order Chitinophagales; family Saprospiraceae; genus JAHDCZ01. The sequence goes on along the minus strand of JAHDBE010000043.1, from coordinate 6,392 downwards.
CATTGTAATCATCATAATTGGTTTAATCCTTTCGAAGGTCATTATGAAAATGCTTCGAAAAGTTCTCCAAAAAATTGGTGTCGACAAATTAGGTCAAAAACTAAATGAAATAGATGTCATAGCATCGTCAAACATAGAAATTAAACTGAGCGAGTTCTTTAGTAAGGTCATTTACTATGTCCTTTTGCTATTCTTTTTAGTTATGGCTACCGACGTGTTAAACATGCCAGCTGTATCAAGTCTTGTCACAGGAATTTTCAATTTCATACCAAATGTGATTGCCGCCCTAATTTTTCTGATTATTGGTTTACTAATTTCTGATTTCATTAGAAACCTAGTATACACGGCTTGTAATTCATTAGGAATTCCTTCAGCAAGGTTAATCTCGAGTTTCTTGTTTTATTTTTTATTGATCAACGTCATAATCAGTGCTCTTAGTCAAGCTAAAATAAATACAGAATTCTTGTCTCAAAATATTTCACTTGTGATCGGCGGAGGTGTTTTGGCCTTTGCGATCGGTTATGGATTTGCCTCTAAAAACATAGTCGCAAACTACTTAGCTTCTTTCTATTCAAAAGATAAGATTAAAATAGGTGACAAAATCACCGTAAACAACGTCACAGGTATAGTAGAAAAATTAGACAAATCATCTTTTAGTTTGAAAACAGATAACAGTGAGGTCATATTTCCTTTAAGTGTTATCACAAGCGAGAAGATTGAAATACATCATTAGGAAAACGAAATTTTACTCAAACTATTAAGAAATTAAATATCAACTAAAATGAAAAAATTATTGGTTTTGTTTTGCGGTTTATTCGTAATGACTTTGAGCCTTAATGCACAATCTTTAGATGAGTTAAAAGCTATGCAAGCTGAAAAAGCTGGCGCTGCAGCAGCACTTCAAGCAGAAGCGGATGCACTCCAAAAACAAATTGACGAATTCCCAGGTTGGAAATTTTCTGGTCTTGGTATTCTAGGTCTTGACTTTGCAGGAAACTCTGATTGGTTTGCTATCGAGCAGCCTCAATCTAGACAAAACAGTGTAGGTCTAGGGTTTTCGGCTTTCGCCAATTTAGATCAGCCTAAATACTTTTGGAGAAATGCACTAGTAATTAACATGCGTCAGATCAAATCAAAAGAAAATGCAGACGCCACAGAAGTAGAGTCAATTACAGACGCCTTAGAATTAAATTCTTTGTATGGTTATAAACTGAATGATAAAATCGCCATCTCTGCAGAAGGTAGAATGACAACAACTGTTCTTCAGTTTTTAGATCCAGGTAAAATCACGGCCTCCGCGGGTTTGACTTGGACTCCAATTCCTAACTTACTTGTTTTGGTTCACCCTCTTGGTTACGAATTAAACTTACCTAGTGGTGATTTACTTTCTGCACCTGGTGCTAAAATTGGTGCGACTTACACAAGAGAAATTCTTCCTGGTGTGGCATGGAACTCTAACTTATCGGCTTTCCTTGCTTACTCTGGTGGTACAAATGATCAAGGTGTTGAGCTTTCAGCTGGAGATCTTTCAAACTGGACTTGGATCAACGGATTTGGGTTTAATATTTGGAAAGGTATCGGTGTTGGTCTTAACGTAGGTCTTCGTCAAGATAAGCAGTTAGCTTACCTAGCCGATTTAAATGGTAATGAAGTAACAGAAGAAAACCCACTTCAATTTTACTACAACTTAGGTCTGTCTTACGGATTCTAAGAAAGAATAAATCAAACTATAAAGCCCGTTCGTCTGTGACGAACGGGCTTTTTTTATTTTTACCTTTTTGTTTTAAATACCTCCTGAGTATGTCTGAAAAAAAGTTGTTCTTAATCGATGGCCATGCCTTAGTCTACAGATCTCATTACGCTTTTATAAATAGACCTTTGATAAACAGTAAAGGCCTAAATACTTCGGCGATTTCTGGATTTACTCGGACCATATGGGACATGATTAAAACACAGAAACCAAGTCACCTTGCCGTGTGTTTTGACCCTAAAGGCCCCACTTTTAGACATGAGGAATACGAACCTTACAAAGCAAATCGCGAAGCCCAGCCCGAAGACATCACAGCTGCTCTACCTTGGATTAGAAAAATTATCGAAGCTTTTAATATTCCTTTGATAACCATGCCTGGCTATGAAGCAGATGACGTTATAGGAACTCTCTCGAAACAAGCAGAAAAAGAGGGTTTTACTGTCTATATGTTTACTCCAGATAAAGATTATGCCCAACTCGTCTCTGATAATATTTTCATGTATAAACCCGCACGTTTCGGCAATGGCATTGACGTCCTAGGCGTTCCTGAAGTTTTAGCCAAATGGGACATTCAGAGAGTAGATCAAGTCATAGACGTTTTAGGACTGCAAGGAGATAGCGTAGATAATATTCCAGGAATCCCAGGTGTGGGAGCTAAAACTGCGGTTAAACTTCTAAAAGAATTTGATAGCTTAGAAGGCATACTCGAAAACACTAACAAGCTCAAAGGAAAACAAAAAGAAAAAGTAGAAACATTCGCAGACCAAGGTCGACTTTCAAAATGGTTAGCAACCATCAAAATAGACGTTCCAGTTCAATTCGATGCAAAGACCTATAAAGTTGAAGACATCGATCGAGAAAAAATAAAAGAACTCTTTCAAGAACTCGAATTCAGATCATTAGGTAAACAGATTTTTGGAACTCAAGAACCTGTCCAACAAAATCTTTTCAAAGCCAGCCCAACAAAATCTGAAAAGAAAGAAGAAGAATATTCAATAGCCAATAAAAATCTCGAAAACACTGAGCACGATTACAAATTAGTAGATGATGTTAAAGGCATGCGCGAACTTGCTGACAAACTAATCAGTCTTAAAATTTTCAGTTTTGATACTGAAACAACTGGTATCGATGCTCATCAAGCCGAACTCGTTGGTCTCTCGTTTTCTTATGAAAAACACAAAGGTTTCTACGTTCCGATTCCTGTAGATCAAGATCAAGCTCAAACCATCTGTGAAATCTTTAAACCCGCTTTAGAAAATGAAGGCATCATAAAAATCGGTCAGAATATTAAATACGACATCATCATGATGAAGTGGTATGGTGTGGAAGTGAAGGGTACGTATTACGATACCATGATTGCCCACTATCTCGCAGAACCAGACTTAAGACATAAGCTAGATTATTTATCAGAAGCTTATTTAAATTATAAAATGGTTCCTATCACTGATCTCATAGGTAAAGCGGGTAAAAATCAAAAAACCATGCGTGATGTTCCTGTCGAGAAAGCTAGTGATTATGCCGCAGAAGATGCAGACATTACGCTCCAAATATGGGATGTGATGAAAGAGATGATGGATAAAAACGAACTTAATCCTATTTATAATGATATTGAAGAACCTCTTATTGATGTTCTCGCCAATATGGAATATGAAGGCATTCGAATTAATCCAGATTTTTTAAATAAATACTCAGGTGTTCTAGGTGAAGAGATAAAAAAACAAGAGAAACGCATTTATGATAAAGCGGGTGTCGAATTTAACATCGCATCTCCTAAACAAGTAGGTGAAGTCCTTTTCGATAAAATGAAAATTCCCTATCGCTGGAGAAAGACCTCATCAGGTCAGTACTCTACTGATGTAGAAAAACTAAACGAACTTGCCGAAAATCATGACATCGTTAAAGACATTCTAAATTTTAGAAAGTACGCTAAATTAAAATCAACTTATGTGGATGCTCTTCCTCAAATGATCAATCCTAAAACTGGAAGAGTACATACAAACTTTAATCAAGCGCGTGCAGCAACAGGAAGATTAAGTTCGGAAAACCCAAATCTTCAAAATATCCCTATTAAAGATGAAGCCGGTCGCGAAATACGAAAAGCTTTTGAACCACGCGACAAGGATCATATTCTACTTGCTGCAGATTACTCCCAAATTGAGCTCCGACTCATTGCCGAAATAAGTAAGGATGAAAACATGTTAGAAGCTTTCATCCAAGGAAATGATTTCCACAGAGCCACTGCTGCAAAGATTTATGATGTACCTTACGACGAGGTTACTCCAGAGCAAAGAAGAAACGCAAAAACTGTAAACTTTAGCATCACCTATGGTGCTGGAGCCACAAACCTATCTAGACAGTTAGGAATTAAAAGAAGTGAAGCCACAGAACTCATTAAGCAATACTTCCAGCAGTTTTCGGGACTTAAAAATTACATGGACGAAACTGTGGCCTTCGCCAGAGAAAATGGTTACGTAAAAACACTACTTGGTCGTAAGAGGTTTTTAAGAGACATTAATTCACGTAATGGGTTAATTCGCAGTAATGCGGAAAGAATGGCCATTAATACGCCTATTCAAGGGACCGCCGCTGATATGATAAAAATAGCCATGATAAACATCCATAAAGCATTTAAAGAAAAAGCATTTAAAAGTCGGATGCTTCTACAAGTGCATGATGAGTTGGTATTTGATGTTTATAAACCTGAATTGGCAGAAGTAACTGAAGTCGTTGAGAAGTTAATGAGAGAAGCCATTCCTAATCTAAAAGTTCCGATTTTGGTTGGAGTCGGCACAGGGGAAAATTGGCTTCAAGCACACTAAAATCAAATTATGAATTTAAATACAGCGCTTTCCTTAAACACCCTAAAAGAACTCATTGGTCCTTGTAAAATAGTGGGATCAACAGACAATCTCATCTCTGGAATTAATGAGATTCATAAAGTGCGCCCCGGTGATTTAACTTTTGTCGATCATCCGAAGTATTATAAATCCACTTTAAATTCAGCAGCGACTGTTATTATTATCGATCAGGAATATGATTGTCCTATGGGTAAGACACTGATTATTCATCCAGAACCTTTTAAAACCTATAATAGTTTAGTCAACCATTTCTTTGACTTTCGTCCAATGGCATCGCCTCTTCAATTTGATCAATATCCCGATCTTATCGCTGAACCCAATGTCATGATAGGACATAACGTGACAATAGGTAAAAATTGCTATTTCCAAGCTGGTGTGTATATCGGAAATGATTCGGTTATTGGTGATAATGTGATCATACAGGCTGGTACAATTATAGGAACCGACGCCTTTTACTATAAAAAAGAAAATGGATCATATACTAAATGGACTTCCTGTGGTCGAGTCATTATTGAGGATGACGTTTGTATTGGTGCAGGCTGCACGATAAATCGTGGCGTTTCGGGAGATACAATAATTGGGGCTGGGACAAAAATAGATTGTCAAGTTCATGTTGCACATGGCGTTGTCATTGGTAAAAATTGCTTGATTGTAGCACAGGTTGGTATTGCGGGTAAAACAATCATTGAAGATGATGTAACCATTTATGGTCAATCTGCCATTGCACCAAACCTTTATATTGGAAAAGGCGCCATCGTTCAAGGAAAATCTGGGGTGACTAAAAACTTAGAAGGTGGTAAGACCTACTTTGGAATCCCCGCTATTGAAGCTCGTCAAAAAATGAAAGAGTTGGCCACACTAAGAAGGATAACTAAATAACATAATTTTCGATTTGTTAAACATCTCTTAATTTCCCAACCCTTTTTCTGAAACTTTAGGTCTTTCCAGTTAAACAATTAAATCACCAATCCCTTGGGATTCAAAATTTAGCATTATGAAAAACTGGAGTTTAGTCTTACTTGTACTTTTAGCTTTCTTAACCGCTTGTTCAGATGATGAGGATAAAAACACAGGACTTATAGAATGTCCACCTGATGTAGAAAATTGCTTTTCAGTCCAACTAGCACAAATCAAATGGGAAGGTGAACCTGCTGTAGACGGATGCGGTTGGGTATTGCAAGTCGAAGGTGTCAGATACCATCCCGAAAATCTCGAATCACAGTTCAAAGAAGATGAACTTTCAGTGTCTGTAACTTTTCAAGAGTTAGGTTATAACGGACCTCATTGTTGGATAGGATTACCTGCAGTAACCATACTAGATATGGAAGAAAATTAATTTGCTTTCCACTTAATATTACAACCAGCACTAGGGTATTGCTTCTCTGGTGCTGGTTCCATTTTAAGCAAATTATCTATAGCGCCCCTTAAATCTTCTCCCGTCAATGGCACACCATTTCCAGGTCGCGAACCATCTAGTCTTCCTCGATAAAACAACAGGTCGTTTTCATCAAACAAATAAAAATCAGGTGTACATGCTGCATCATATGATTTAGCCACGTCCTGAGATTCATCGTATAAGTATGGAAATGGAAAGTTTAATTCTACAGCTAATTCTTTCATTTTGTCTGGAGAATCTGCCGGATAGTTTTCGACATCATTCGAACTAATACCCACAACACCGATTCCAGCATCCAAACATTCATTCGCAATTTTCAAGATCTCTTCATTAACATGGACAACATAAGGACAGTGATTACAAGTAAAATACACCATCGTCCCTTTAG
>JAHDBE010000362.1 GCA_020630555.1 Saprospiraceae bacterium | reverse complement strand
TTTTTTTTTTACTTCTTTGCGTGTATAATCCCCAGCAACTCATCAAACTCTTCATAACGCTCATACTTCATCTTGGCATACATGAATTTGGTATTTATTTCATTACTTCGTTTAGCAAGTCCATTCAAGCGATTACACCATACTTTTGCTTCATCTATGTGATCACTTATAAATAAGGCCAAGATAAGATTTGTATAATTCCAAAAATCATCTGGATATAACTCAATACCATTTTTAGCGATAGATAATGCATTATCGAAATCTTCTTTTAAAAGGTATTCCCATGAAAGGTTAGCATAAACCGTACTCTTTGATAATTTTATCTTTTTGGATCGAATATGGACATCATAATGCTCATCAATTAATGATATCAATGCTTTACATTCTTCTATTCTTCGTTCTACAATACTTGTATCAATAAAGCCACGATAGTCTGTCTGAATATTTCGTTCCCTTTTCATCTTTTTGTAAAGAGAAAAGATACGATCAATAGTCAACGGAGAATAATGACTTGCTAGGATACCACCGCCCAATTCAATGCGATAAATTTTAGGATTGGATTTGTCTTCAAAAAAACAGGAAAAATGAATGTGATTTTTTCGTTCTCCATACGAAATCCATAAAACCCACTCCCCTTTTGATTTATAACATTTTGTAGAAACTTTTAGTACGGCATGTTTTGACGAGGCTTCATAGAGCGAATCCCACTTACTGGTTATTCTGTGTAGGTCTATGATCAGGGCCTCATGGAGATATGGCTCAAGTTTACCCCATGATTTATTTGTAATAATAGCTTCTAGCTCTTTTAATTCATTCGACACCCCATTATGGTGTTCAAAAATTAAATCATCTTGAGCAAAGGACATGAATGACCCCATTAAAAGGCAAGAAAACATGAACACTTTAACGCTTAATATTCCCATTAAATTTCGAGTCATCTAGGTCAGGATATTATCTTAAGCACAATTTAAAAACGAAACCACATTAAACAGATTTACTTCAAACTTTTTTTATTCATGTCTATTTGGCATTGTATTGCTGTCGGCGTGCCCTTCTCCTACTTCTGATTTAAAAGAAGATGTACGATCAACATATCTTCTCTCGATTAAAGATTTTGTCGAAATGCCATCTCATCAAGACATCATTATATGAGATTAGCAATTTCAAATCACTCAACAACTATGTCTAACCGTTAAAAAACTTATCATTTCATTTTTACAGAACTATTTAACTTACCTTGGTTAAGACTAATTAAAATCAATCATACTCAAATCCAACTAATGAGATCAATTAAATTTGGAAAACCCATGATCGGGAAGGAAGAAATAGATTCTGTCGTCGAAGTGCTTAATGGAGACATTTTAGTTCATGGTCCAAAAGCCAAAAACTTTGAAATTAATTTTGGTAAATGGACAAACTCACCATTCGCTATTTCCACATCCTCATGTACAGCCTCTTTGCACTTGGCCTATTTTCATCTGGGTATCGGTAAAGGAGATGAAGTGATTGTTCCTGCTCAAACACATGTTGCAACAGTTCATGCCATAGAATTTGTTGGGGCAACGCCTATTTTTGTTGATGCAGAATTAGAAACTGGCAATATCGATATAGATAAAATTGAAGAAAAAATAACAAACAAAACTAAAGCTATATCCATTGTTCATTTTTTAGGTATGCCTGTACGCATGGATAAATTAATGCCTATCGTTGAAAAACACAATTTAAAATTAATAGAAGATTGCGCTATTGCTATAGGTTCCTATTACCAAGGCAAGCACGTCGGATTATTCGGAGACTTGGGATGTTTTTCTTTTTATCCAGTTAAACATTTTACAACTGGCGAAGGTGGTATGATCATAACGAATGACGAAGATTTAGCCCATAACATGCAAAAAAAGAAAGCTTTTGGTGTTGATAGAACGCATAAGGAGCGAAAAATCCCGGGTATTTATGATGTAAATATGTTAGGATTCAATTATCGCATGAGTGAATTGCATGCAGCCATAGGTATTGAGCAACTTAAGAAAATTGACAGCTTTTTAAAAATTCGTGAAGAAAACTACAGAATTCTACATGAGGGTTTTTCAAAGATTGATGAAATTAATTTATTCAAGGCTAATCAAACGAACTCAATTCAAAGTCATTATTGTTTTACGGTTCTTTTGAATAAAAAGATTGCCAAGTACAGATTCGATATAGTAGACTATCTTAATAAAAACGGAGTAGGTACTAGCAACTATTATCCTAGACCTGTTCCTGAATTTTCTTTTTATAAAGAAAAATACAATTTGGATTTTAGACTATTCCCTAATGCTCGAAGAATTAGTTACGATGGTATTTCATTACCTGTTGGTCCGCATTTAAATAGTCAAGATATGAGGTATATTATAACTACATTTAAAAATGCTCTAAACTCAATAAACTAATGTCCGAAGATCTAAAAAACAAACAAATAGTTTTAATTGGTGGAGCGGGATTTATTGGGCACAACTTAGCACTAAATTTA
>JAHDBE010000361.1 GCA_020630555.1 Saprospiraceae bacterium | reverse complement strand
CGTTTAGAAGATCATATGCCTCTTTAGATTTATTGTCATAATAAGCATTTAAAACGCGCTCTAACTGATTAGTAGTTTTCCCAAGCGCGGACATTACGATCACCAATTGATCCGGTTTGTGATGAAGTATAACCTTTGTAATGTTCTCTATGCTATCTGCATCTCTAATGGATGCTCCTCCAAATTTAAAAACTCTCAATGCCTGTACGTTTATACAAAGTTATGCTAATATGATTAGATTCGGTATCAGTTGAATCCGTTGAAAATTTTACTCAGAGTATAAATTATTAATCAAAAATTTGGTAATAATTAGATATACTGTCAGAATATAATCCCATGTAAATAAATATGAAATAAATATTCTTTTTAATTTTGACGCCCTATGAATGAAAACATTGCCTTAGCAATTAAATTGATGTTTGTGGGTATGGTGACTATATTTGTGATTTTAGCGACAGTCATCTTACTTGGTCGATTAATCATCTGGATTACAAATCGGATAGATCCCGCTGAATCTTCAAATGAAATTGTGATAGAAGCCATAGAACCGAACCATAAGGCGGCCATTGAAAGGGCCATTCAAATGATTTCTAATGGGCAAAAAATAGTCACTTCAATACAAAGAAAATAGCATCCAAATGAGCCGAGAAATAAAGTTAGCACTGGTATACCGTGACATGTGGCAATCATCGGGAAAATATGTTCCTCGTGTGGATCAATTACTAGAGGTAGCGGATCCGATAATAGAAATGGGATGTTTTGATCGAGTTGAAACTAATGGAGGCGGATTTGAACAAATCAACCTTTTATTTGGAGAAAACCCCAACATATCCGTTCGAGAATGGACTACCCCATTTAATAAAGTTGGCATTCAAACTCAAATGTTAGAACGTGGTCTTAATGGAATACGAATGAGTCCTGTTCCTAAAGATGTTCGAAGATTATTGTTTCAAGTAAAGAAAAAACAAGGAACGGATATTTCCAGAACCTTTGATGGGCTGAATAATCCTCAAAATGTAGAGCATTCCATCCAATATGCCAATGAAGCGGGAATGATAAGTCAAGGGGCTTTAAGTCTAACTTATTCTCCGGTCCATACCGTAGAATACTATATAGACTTAGCTAATAAGTATGTAGATGTCGGAGCTCAAGAAATCTGTATTAAAGATATGGCTGGTATTGGTCGACCGGTTTCTATCGGTAAAATAATAAAAGGTATAAGAGCGAATCATCCAAATATCATTATTCAGTATCACGGTCATTCGACCCCAGGTTTTTCTTTGGCCTCGTCTTTAGAAGCAGCTAGAAACGGTGCTGATATTATTGATGTAGGAATGGAACCGTTAAGTTGGGGGACTGGCCATGCTGACCTTTTGGCAGTACATGCCATGTTAAAAGATGCTGGTTTTACTTTAAAGGACATTAATATGGACGCCTACATGGAAGTTCGTTCTTTAACACAAAAGTTTATCGATGACTTCTTGGGTTACTATATTAATCCTAAGAATAGATATATGAATTCCCTGTTAATAGGTCCAGGATTGCCTGGAGGGATGATGGGAAGTCTTATGGCGGATTTGCAAAAAAATCTTAAAAGTGTAAATAAATGGTTAACAAAAAATGATAAGCCTCAAATCACACAAGATGAGATGCTAATCAAACTGTTTAAAGAAGTAGAATTTATTTGGCCCAAATTAGGTTATCCGCCTTTGGTAACACCATACAGTCAATACGTCAAAAACTTAGCATTAATTAATGTTATGCAAGTTATTAAAGGCAAAGAACGATGGTCATTGATCGATGAGAATACATGGGGAATGATTTTAGGTAAATCTGGAAAATTACCAGGGAAATTGGCATCCGAAATTGTTTTACTCGCGGGCGAAAGAGGTAAAGAATTTACGAATGAAAGACCAAGCGACTTATATCCTGATGAATTGGATGTTTACCGCAAAAAAATGAATGAAAAAGGGTGGGAATTTGGTCAAGACGATGAGGAGTTAATGGAATATGCCATGCACCCACAGCAATACGAGGATTTTAAATCAGGTAAAGCGAAAAGAAATTTTGAAGAAGATTTAGCTAAGCGAAAAGCGGAGAAAATTAGTCAAGGAGGAGCTATTGAATTGCCTGAATCAATTGAGGTTGATGTAAACGGTGCTAAATATGTGGTTACGCTTGGTTCTTCTTTAAAAGGCAATTCTCCTTCAGAACAGTCACATACTACTAATACCAATACCGCAGGTGATTATGTGGTTGCTCCTTTAGAAGGCACATTTTATTTCACGAAAGACAATAACGAAAAGCCAAAAGCAATTGGCGATGTGATTAATAAAGGAGAGGTCATTGCGTATGTAGAATCCATGAAAGTAATCAATGCGATTACCTCTGAATACAGTGGTAAAATAGTAGAGATCTTAGTTCAGAATGGCGATGAAATAGAAGAGGATTCTCAATTATTTAAAATTAGCTAATGATGGACGTTTTGCACAAATTAGCTGAAATGACAGCGTT
>JAHDBE010000042.1 GCA_020630555.1 Saprospiraceae bacterium | reverse complement strand
TTATGAAGAAATCGCAGCTAATGGGGGCGGTATTCTTAACTCTGCTAAAAAACTCCAAAGAAAAACTGAAGATGAATTGTACGAATCGGCATCTAATAGATTAAAAGAAGTCATCAGATATGGTACAGGTGCTATAGAAATTAAAAGTGGTTATGGATTAACTGTTGATAGTGAGTTAAAAATGCTTCGTGTCATCAAACGTCTTAAAGAAAACTTTCCGATACCTATTAAAGCCAGCTTTCTGGGGGCGCATGCCATTCCTACAGAATACAAATCTAATCGTAAATCATACCTGGATCTCTTGATACACACCATGCTTCCTAAAATAGCAGAAGAAAATTTGGCGGACTACATGGACATATTTTGTGATATAGGATTCTTTACCGTGGATGAAACTGATCGTCTTTTAAAAGCTGGATTATCCTTTGGCTTAAAGCCAAAAATTCATGCTAATGAGTTAGCAAATTCTGGAGGCGTTCAAGTAGGAATTAAAAATATGGCCATTTCCGTGGATCATTTAGAGCAAATTGGACCTGCGGAAATAGATGCGCTCAAAAAATCTAAGACCATACCTACCCTTCTTCCTTCATGTTCGTACTTTTTAAATATTCCTTACGCTCCTGCGCGCAAAATGATTGACGAGGGTCTAGGAATTTGTCTTGCATCTGATTACAATCCAGGCAGTACACCCTCTGGGAAAGTACCCTTTTTACTCTCTTTAGCCTGTATAAAAATGAAGTTGACACCAGAAGAAGCCATCAATGCCATCACTTTAAATGGAGCATATGCCATGGAAATTCAGGACAATTATGGAAGCATCACTCGAGGTAAAATAGCTAACCTTATCATCACGCATCCAATGAAATCTTTAGCCTTTATTCCATACGCATTTGGAAGCGATCACATTTGTCGTGTAATAATCAATGGCGAAAGCTTTTATGAGGCATCATAATACGTATCTTTGGTGTCTTACTGAACAGATAGTCTGTCCCTAACATGACCTTGCTTTTCGCAATATCCTATGTTGAATTGCGTTCTTAAAAAATCAACGCAAAACATCTGGAAAGAAAAGCGAACTATCTATTTTTGCAGCTGATTATCAGTATTTTTTAAATTAAATAATTTTCTAACTTGAAGAATTTGAAGGGCTTTATTGCTTTGTGCATTTGTATTGTTCTGTCTATCAGCATGACCGGACAAAATGACGATTGCCACATAGTCGATAATTGTGATGAAATAGACTGGGTGACTGAATTTAATTTTGGAAGCAATTTGGATGCCGATCCAGGTGTTGAAATCTGTATTCCTGTCACCGTAAATAACTTTTTAGAAATTATTTCATTTGAATTTAGCATCAGCTTCAATCCTGAAATTTTACAATTTTCTCAACTTTTTGATCCTCAGAACCTGGTCACTTTTGATCCTCAGACTAGTGTTAACGATAATTTTGTAAATGAAGGTTTTCTAAATATCCTTTACACAAATGTCAATTTAGTCGGCGTCTGCCTAGATGATAATACTGAGATTTTTTCGTTATGCTTCATCCCTGTAGGCGACCCTGGCGAATGCACTCAAGTAACCATAACATCGACAAGTGTTGATCCGTTGATAGAGGTATCAATCACAGACGAATCTTTTGTTACAGCACAATATTGTCCTGATAATGAATTTGTTGCTAATCCAGGGACGATTTGTATTGGATGTAATAGCTTAAATATAAATTCAGGATTTTGCAGTACCTCTGTCGGTACAACAACAGGTGCTATCTTTTTTGAATTTTGCGGAGGCACTGGTCCTTACAACTGGACCGCAGCTGGCGAATCGGGATCGGCTTCAGAAGGCGAATTAATAACTATAGATAATCTTGGTGTCGGCATGTACACTGTTACCGTTGAAGATGCAAATGGCAACATGCTCACTGAAAACATTCAGATTTTAAATCAGCCGTCTATGGATATTCAAATATCCTCTACAGATCCTACGTGTTTAGGAAGGGATGACGGAGAAGTTTCTATAACCATTACTGATGGCTTTGAACCTTATTTTGAAGCATGGTCCAATTTTGAGTTTGAAACAGATTTGATTGATGATTTAAGTGCCGGAACGTACACCGTAACAGTCACCGATGGATTAGGTTGTCAACAAACGGCATCCGCCACTCTAATTTTAGATACATTGAAGGTGATGGCGACTGTCCTGGATTCAGCATCATGTGCCGGATCTAATGATGGGGTTGTCGAACTCATAGCTCAAGGTGGAAACCCAACGGGAGGCACTGATTATACCTTTATAACGCCAAGCGGTTCGTTTACTTCATCAAACCCCTTTAATGATGGCACGGCCACCGATGGTTGGTACTATTATCAAGTTCAAGACGGTTCGATTCCTAATTGTGTATCGACAATAGATTCGATATTCGTTCCTAACCGTGGAATGTTAGATGCCGATATTCAAATTGATAGCACATCCTGTTTTGGAGTATGCGATGGTTTCTTTCGAATAGAGCCTAATGGTGGTAGCGAAAATTATTTGTTCCTTTTGACCGATTCGGATTTCAACTTAATCTTTGGCGGAATAAACATTGGTAATATGATCTGGGAATATAACGATCTATGCCCAGGAGATTATATCGCCACTGTTACTGATGCGAATTTTGGATGCCAAGAATCTTGGGAATTTTCGATTTTCCAACCAGATACGCTCGTTATGTCTGAAATGACGGTTTTGCCTACATGTTCGGGAGCAGACGGCAGCATAAGCTTGAGTTCAGTAGGAGGCACAGAACCTTATTCCTACCTATGGGACGATGGAGACGTCAATGACTTTAAAAATAATTTAGGTGGAGGTGAGTATTGTGTTACCGTCACGGACGATAATGGCTGTCAAGACAGTCTATGTGTGACATTAACCAATGGTGGCCTTTTAGAAATAGATGCTAATATCTTAGAAACCATAGATTGTCCTGGGTCGACAAACGGTAAAACATTTGTTGACGTTTTAAACGGTTCGGGCTCCTATAATTTTGCGTGGTTTGATGACATGGGTAACCAACTGAGCAACCAACAAACTCTTTGTGATTTAGGGGCAGGTATGTATATAGCGGTTGTAGAGGATCTTGTTCAAGCTTGTATTTCAGAACCAGATACCATTATACTTGCGCCGGGTATTGCCTTGGACATTGTTCCTGGATCAACTTCTCCCTTGTGCCCAGGAGATTCAGATGGTATTGCCACCGTCACAGTGACGGGTGGTTCCGGAAACCCAAGCTACTTATGGGATACTTTAAGTAATATGACCAACACCCTTTTTGGCGTCCCAGCCGGAGAATATTGTGTCACCATAACAGATGGAACATGCGAAGAAATAGAATGTGTTGTAGTAGATGACCCACCCGCCATCATATTAGACATAAAAGACATTCAAGACGTTACTTGTTTTGGTGGAACTACAGGAGAAATTACAATTCAAGCCACAGGCGGAACAGTGAATAATGGAAATTACTTCTACACAATTTTCGACGAAAACATGCAAAATGTAGGTGACGGTTCTGGCGATTGTATCACCATTCCAAATATTCCGGCTGGTAATTTATTTGCATTTGCTAGTGATGGCCAATGTCCAAGTGAAATGATTCCGTTTACTATAAATCAGGCGACAAGAATAGAAATTGATGACGCCCAATCTATTATTTCAGATGTGAGCTGTTTTGGGCAATGCGACGGAAATGCCACCGTGGTAGCCATAGGAGGCACAGGCCCTTATGATTTCTTTTGGCCAGATTATGGTATAAATGGCGCAACTATTAGTGGACTATGTCCTGGTGTTCAGTATGTAGAAATCACCGATAACCTTGGATGCACCATGTTAGATTCTATTGAATTGAATCAACCTGATACTTTGATTGTGGCCGTCGATCCATTTCAAACCGCAGAAATAAATTGTAATGGCGGTGAAAACGGGATAATAACCATTTTCCATACGGGTGGAAACGTGGGTCCTTTTACTTATAATTGGTCACCAAATGTATCTGATGACACGAGAGCTGAAAACTTAGGCGTAGGTTTATACGAAGTCACAGTAACTGATGTAAATGGTTGTACCGACTCCTTAAGTTATTCCCTCGATGTACCGCCTGCTATTGTAGCAGATATTCCAAGCCCTCCACAACCCTTATGTTTCGGTGAAGAAACTTGTATCACCGTAGATGATGTCACAGGAGGTGTCCCAGGTAATTACACATTTAGTATAAACCAAGGGATACGCTACCCTATCGATACATGTATAAACGTCATTGCCGGGCAATACACCGTGACAGTCTTTGACGCCGATGGATGCAGTACGGATACAAGTTTTTTTATTGACCAACCCTTTGAATTGGAGGTAGATTTAGGTCCCGACTTTGAAGTTGAATTAGGGGATAGCACCGAAACATTACAAGCCGTAATCAATAGTTTTTTACCAATAGATTCTATCATGTGGTCTCCAGACGGAACCTATGCATGTACGGACATTACTTGTGATTTTATAAATATTTTTCCGACTTCTACCCAATCTTACTTTGTAACTGTCACTGATTCAAACGGTTGTACTGACACTGATGAAGTTTTAGTACGAATTGATGACAACAGAAATGTATACTTTCCTAATATTTTTAGTCCTAATAATGATGGACAGAATGATCTGTTCCAGTTGTTTGCAGGAGATGGTGTCGAGATGATAGAATCATTTAGAATTTTCGATCGATGGGGTAATATGTTGTTCGAAGAATTAGAAGTTGAACCTGAAGTCGCAGGAACAGTTGGGTGGGATGGAAACTTCAAAGGAAACCCAGTAAATCCGGGCATTTTTGTTTATGTCGCTCGTGTTAAATTCGTGGACGGCGTGTACATTACTTATTCTAAAGATTTTACTTTGTTGAGATAGTGACCACTTTCTGCATTCTGTCATTATTAAACCAGAATCATGAAAGTTTCATTTATTATTCTTCTTTTTTGCCTTACGGCGAATGGTGTCGTGTTATCTCAAGATTCAGAAAGAGATATCCGTACTTATTACCACAACCAAGGTGAATGGTATGCTCACGGGGGTATAGGGTTTTTAAATTCCGGAAATTTTAATTTTAATCTTTTTGAGACCTCTTCAGTAGGCAATCCTTCGCCTTCATTGAATTTATCTTTGGACTATGGACTCACAAAAGAAATCGGCCTTGGATTATTTTTAAATTACTATCGCGTAGAAGCTGAAGAAGACATTTCGGTTCAGATCGCTGATTTTCAAGACGCCTTTTCAGATCTTTTAGACGATCCATTATGTTTTTCAGAATGCGTTTTAGGCATTCCAATCGGAGGCAATTGTGATTGCAATGTCTCTGGTAATGTTAAAACAAGAGTAAATGTCTTTACGATTGGTGGAAAACTATCTTATCACATCTATCGCTTTGAAAAAATCGATACTTACGGGAGTACTTATTTAGGCTATAGCTTTAATCGACGAAAAACAATTACTGAATCTGCATTAGAGGGCTTACTCGATGAAATTGAATCAGATAATGACGTACCAAATATTATTTATTTTGCCTCCGCAGGTATGCGTTATTACATCACTCCTCAATGGGCGATATACGGCGAATTTGGTTATGGAAATGTGCACCTTATGCAGTTAGGTCTGACGTATCGAATCTAAAAATAAACGACTCGATTAGATAAGAACAGTCCCTTCGTCAAATTTTGTTTAGAGATAGATACATTTGTATATAAGGTATCAATCCTTAATTCTATAAGTTTACTCTATATGAATCAAGTCAAACGTCCTTGGGAGCGATTATCAGAAGAAGAAAAAAAGATGGCCATCGAAAATCTAATTTCTTTTTTCGAGACTGAAAGGGATGAAAGAATAGGAATAATAGCGGCCGAGAGACTCGTTAATTTCTTTCTTCAGACGATGGGGAGCTCAGTTTACAACAAAGCTATTCTTGATGCTAAGAATGCCTTAAGGAATCGTATTGAGGAATTGAATTTTGACTTAGATGATTTAATCGATATCTAATAGCGGAGTTATCTGCCTTCTCCAAGCGAGTCAATTTCTAGTTCTTCTAATTCTGTCAATTCTCCATCCATATACAATTTATGTATAGCTGGAGTTGTGTTTGCAGAAACTGTGATAATCGGTTGTTGTCTACCCATTTTTCCTTTGGTATCGAAAACAACATCTATTGTCGCCTTCTCTCCTGGATTGATAGGGTTCTTCGGATAATCAGGCACCGTACACCCACATGTCGCCGTCGCATTTTTAATGACTAAAGGTGCTGTCCCAATATTTGTAAACTCAAAACTTCCCTCGACAACTGTTCCAGATTCCACTTTTCCAAAATTGAAAAAATTGCGTCGAAATATAATTTCTGGCTCACCGAAGACCTCTGGTTCCTTAACCTCCGGCGTTTTTACAATAGGGTCTATCTTTGCAGGCACTTTAGCCTTTTTTTGTGCTTTTTCAACTTGCTCCGTCTTAGGCGGTGTGGTCTTATCGTTTGGCTTTATTTTGATCGCTGGTGGCTTTGATTCAACAATCTCCTGTTCCTTAATCGTATTCTCAGACACGAGGATCGGTTCTTCTAACTGTTTGCCTTCAGGCTTTTCTACTTTGGATTCGGTTAAATTTTTAGCTTCGATTTCAGAGGTGACGGTAGAATCTATTTCTGATTTGCTCTCTTTGGATTCAAGCTTTTCGGTTTCTTTGGCTTCCGCCAAAGATGCTGAAGTGCTATTCTTACAAGAAACACCAAAAAGGAGAACTAAAATAGCCCCATAAATAAATGATGGATATGTCAGATTGGAAGTCATATTCTTAAGACGAACAATTTTAAAAAAGTAAGCCTTCAAGTTAAATTTATCTCAAAATAGAAAAGTTGCCCACTTTGGAATATTTTTCTCCAACACAGGTGTAGTTTATTTTATACACAAACATTCCAGGATTTAATACGGTATTCTTGAAGGTCCCATCCCAAAACACTTGCTTATCCGTAGTAGTAAACATTTTCTCTCCCCAACGATCAAAAATCTCAAAAGACTCCAACTCTTCAATAATAAAGTCATTACTAATGCCATATAAATCATTCAACCCATCTCCATTTGGCGTAAAGGCTTTAGGCAATAAAAGGTTTTCGCAATCCAGAGCATTCGGATCTAAAACAAATATGCGTATCGTATCTATACTTGTACAAAATCCATAATCAAAAGAAATCGAATAACTCGTGGATTCGGTCGGAGTAATAAATGGATCGACAATCGAAACATTATTTATACCATTCGTTGGCGACCAAGTAAAACCATTGCTACAGGTTTGACCAGAAACAATTTGTACCCCGTCGCCAAGGAAAACTGTTGTGTCTGGGTTTAAAATTTTATCCAAACCTAAGTCCAACGCACTTAATGAAAGTCCCTCCAAAAACGTATTATAAATTCTAAATTCATCTATACGCCCCATCAGTCTTGCCTCAGCACAATTGCCATTAGAGATTTTCATGGTGGTACTATCGGCTAAAGCAATAGCACCCGAGGCTAATTCAGAGTCTACTAAAACATCATCTAGGTATAAAAAATATTCTGTTCCTCTTCTTCCCAGCACAAAGTGATGCCAACATTGATTAAGATTTAAACTGCCTTTTAATTCGACTAACTTGGCAAAACTTTCCGCCATTTCCACGTCCACTGTTTCGGTTAACGCGTTATACTTTATGGTTAAACTAGAATCAAGATTTGTACAAACCCTTTTTAAAGACAAGATATCGACATCTTGATTTTGATTTTCCATCTGGAAATAGAAGCTCATGGTAAAATCATCCACCAATTGAGCATTGACGGATAACGGAAATTCTAAAAAGTCATCTATCCCATTTAACAGATAACTATCCTCTCCTTGAACTACACCACAATCGCAATTTAAATTCGCGCTTAATAAATCATCATGAAGCCCCGTTTCTTCCATTAAGGAACATCCATTGAAATTATATTCAATCAATCCTTGACCATTGGCCGAAAGGCAAATCATTAAAAAAAAGACGAATTGGATACTATATTTTATCATAGGCTTATTGACCAAACATGTCCGCTAATCCTCCCAATCCAGGAGGCATCATATCGCTTATTAAAGAAGAAGACGCTTCCTGCTGTTTAACTGCTGCTTCTTCGAGTAATTCATTCGTGAGGACCAAAATCAAGTCTTCTAACTGCTCCGTATCTTGAACGTCAATTTTGTCCGAATTAATATCAATTGACTTAATTCTTCCAGCACCAGATACCGTCATGACAACAGCCCCGTCTTGTATGTCTTTATGAATGAGTATTTCCTCAAGCTTATTTTGAATAGCTTTCTGCTTCTCCTTAAAATCACCAAAAACCTGATCGAACATATTGAATTGTTTGTACAAAAGTACTTGATAGAATCTCAAAAAAAAAGCCACCCCTAAAGGTGGCTCTAAAAGGTGCCCGATAAATTATTTTTTAACCAATCTTTTTACGATTGTTTTATTGCCTACATTAAGTCTGGCCACATAAACGCCACTCTGTAATTCCGCGAGATCAAGTTCGATCGAACTATTAACCACTAATGATTTAATAAGCTGCCCCGCCAAGTTATATAACTCAAACTGTGCACCCTGATCATCAAACAATTCGATATAAACGATTTGATCAAAAGATTCCGGTCTAATCTGGACAATTAAGTCGTCCGTAAAGTGGACCACTTTAATCACTGAATATTCAAAATTACCATTGTAATCTATTTGCTTTATTCGATAATAATTATCACCACTTAATGGATTTTCATGGGTAAAGCGATACAAATTCTCAAAATTCGAGTTACCAGCTCCTTGCACCTCACCTATTTTTCTGAAACTCTTTCCATCTTGACTCCACTCTACTTCGAAAACTTCATTGTTAATTTCTTGGGCAGTTCCCCATTCCAAATCCGCTTTAGTTCTGAATTGATACGCATCAAAATATGTCCATGACACGGGAAGTAAAGCACAAGTCCCTCCAATAGACACACCACCAAAACTGATATGTTCAGTTCCCGCAGGGGAAGCTAAATCGTCTGTGAAATCACCTACCTCAATACATATTTTAGCAATTGAAAGAGTTGGACTTTCTATTTTAACAAAAACTGTTTCGTCATTACCACATCCATCAAATCCAGCCGATCCCGTTCCACCAGTACAATCTGTCGCTTGATCTCCTAAAGGAGTGACAGTTGGTATCTGATCAGAAGTAATGAGATCGCCAGAGGCATCATATACGTGAATATATCCGGGATTAACGTCAGAAGATTCCACATCTCCAATAAAGAATGATACGAAGTCCACTGGTACAGAAAAATCGAAACACACTTGATTTACATCTGAAGAAGACCCCCCATTTTCGGTAAAATGGCCTCCAATTCCGGTTGGCTTCGGAGAGTCACCTTGCATACTCGTTGTGCTAGAACTAACGGTAGTATTAGTAGAATGTGTTGTTAAAGCCGCACCCATTTCACCTGTACCTTTACAGGCTTGAATTATTTCGAAAACATCAAAAGTAGAAGTACCCGTATAAGCAATTCCATCAGTCGTCTCTAGACCAGTTATTGACCCCACAGTTCCGTCCCAGCTCAGTGTTCCATAAGTAGGAATAAAAGTTTCTCCAGAGGCACAATTTGCAGCGCCTTGAGCCGCAACACAAGCGTCGTCTAATACATCAACGTCACCAGATGAATTCGTAGCTCCCGTTGTAAAACTTGTAGTAGCTGTACTACCAGAAGCAGTGGGTGTCATACATAAATTACAACTAGTATTGGTTACACCAGGAGTTCCTGTCCCACCTCCACATACGGTACTTGATGCGCACCAATTTGCCGGATCATCATTTTCTGTACTATTCTGTGTGGCATCTAAATCAAATTGAATAGATTCACCCCCATTAGGAATTGGCCATCCTGCTGCTTCATCCCAACTCACCACATCTATGGAATTTCCTCCACAAAGAATTTCAAATTCATCAGCCGTGTTTCCAAGTGAAAAACCAGAAAAGACATAATCAGGAGTAGCAGCTGCTCCACACCCAAGCATTCCAGTAGCCAAAATAATACATTGTCCGGCTGATACAACAAGAGATCCCGATACCGTATGATCTGTTGCACCGCTATTACTTAACACAAAATCCATCATATCAATATCGGCCGCTGTTGTATTACATACTTCAACCCATTCAGCACCTGTATCAGTACCATCCGCATCATACATGATTTCTGTAATCATTAAATCCCCAGCATTAGGACAGGAAGAAACAGGACAACTATTTGTAGCTCCTGAGGCAGCCTCACAAATATTAACATTATCAAAGGCGCCATAATCGCCACCACCATTTTGGTCTACTAATAGCTCTAGAGTTACAACATCACCTGGGGCTACAGTAATCACATAGCACTGTGTAGTCCATGGAACAGTCAAATTAGAATTTCCATCCACAATCAATTGATCCATAACTTCCGCACATGGCGATGTTCCATTCACAGCGATATCAGCGACTATATCATCACCGCCGTCAAATTCAAAAACGGTATAATCAAAACATATTTCTACTTCTGTATAAGCAGCACCTCCAGGCACAGTATATGTAAACGTCAAAGTTTCACCTGCAGCACTTCCACAGTTACCTTCTACATCTTGAAACCCCCACATTTGATCACCACCATTTGCGGTAAGCCCATTCCAAGCTCCTCCCGATGTATTAACTATACCAAATACATCTGTTCCCATAACACAATCACCAACCGAGGATACATAATCTATTCCCCAACCAGCATTGCCAGTATAACTAGTTTCAAAATCTGTAGAAGCTAACGAGGCTCCTCCTCCAGAGCATTGAGCCGAAAAATCAAAAGAAAAAACGATGACGCTCAATAGCGTGAGTAAAGTTCTAATTCTCATAGTCAGGTTTAATTCGTACGCAAATAGAGTTTGTTGGGGTTACTCTATCTATACCCTAATTACTCAGGATATAATTTAGGAAGTTGTTGTAAAACTACAACACAGGTGTTAAAATCGGCGGGATACGCAAATTAACTAATCTTTAAGAAATCCTTAGCTCTATTGGAGATTAATTCCGCGTTCGTAGAGCTGAGATATGAAAAAGATGTACAAAAGGACCAATGTAACACCCTCCCATCGGCTAATTCGCTTGGATAAACACATCATTCCAAATAAAATCATCACGACAATCATAAAAGGACCACTAAACTGAAGGACGTCCGCTGGTATTTTCAAATTGGTCATCAAACCAGGAATGCTCATAACTGCGTAGGTATTAAAAATATTCGACCCAAGAACATTTCCCACTGCAATCCCATTTTTCCCTTTTTTGGCAGCAATAACACTTACAATGACTTCAGGTAAAGAGGTTCCTAAAGCCACAACACTCAGTGCAATAATCTCTGGGCTAATACCAATTTCAAGAGATATTTTCTCCACAGCAAAGATGGTATACTTAGCACCTATAAAAACAAGAACCCCCGCCAATACAAGAATCAAATAAGTCAAAGCCTTGACCTTCGGTCTATCACCATCTTCACTTTTTCCTGAAAAGGAATTAATCAAAAAGACGGCAAGAGCAATAAGAAAAAGTATACATTCTGTTCCACTTACGTGAAAATCTCTGAGTACAAACATTAAGAAAAACGCCGATGCAAAAAGTAAGGGCATGTCTGTATCCATGACATCGAAATCCAAATCAATACAACCACCTACGATGGCTGTCGCACCCAATACGAGCAAAATATTTGTAATATTAGAACCAATCACATTGCCTACAACAATCTCCGAGGTGCCGCTATAAACGGAGGCAATACTTGTAGCTAATTCAGGAATGGATGTACCAAAAGCAACTATAGTCACACCAATTATAAAAGGAGATATACCTAATGACAATCCAATTTTTTCAGCGGAATCCACGAATCTATCCGAAGCCAATAAAAGAGTCGTGAGACTTACAATAAAAATTAAAATGTACATCAGCATAGTACGCGATTTAATGATGTTGGGTCCGGCAAATATATACTTTTATCCAAAGCAATAACGGTTTAGCAAAACCATCAGATGTGTTATTAGACAGGTTTAGGATTAAAGGTCACATACTTTCGATAAACTTCTCCGAATTCTCTTTTAAGCCTTAGTATATTTATGGTCCAATTAATAATATGCTCAAGCTCCTAAAGAAAAACGGGAAAAAACAAGAAAATGAAAACGATCACGCGGAGATGAATTTCCTCGAACATCTTGAGGAGCTTCGTTGGCATATCATTCGTTCGTTAATTGCGATTATACTTGTCGGAATCGTGGTTTTTATCTCTCGCCCTTTCGTTTTTGACACGATTATTTTCGGTCCTAAAAATGAGTGGTTTCCGACCTATAAATTATTCGGATTTAAACCTGCTGATTTTGATATTCTTCCTCGTGAAATGGGAGAATCTTTTTTCACGCACATCAAAGTATCTTTCATATTAGGATTAATCGTCGTATTCCCATACGTTTTTTGGGAATTTTGGAGATTTATTAAACCGGGACTTTATGAGAAAGAAAAAAAAGCGGCACGAGGTATTGTCTTCATATGTTCTTCTTTATTTCTTCTAGGTGTGGTCTTTGGGTACTATATCGTCGCCCCTTTTGCCGTAACCTTTCTTGGTTCTTATTCCGTAGGATTAGATGCGATAAACAGTCCTTCATTAGCATCGTACGTGTCTACATTAACTATGTGTACGCTGCCCATGGGTCTTGTCTTCGAATTACCAGTTATTGTGTATTTCCTATCGAAAATCGGATTGGTAACAGCCGAAGGAATGAAGGCCTATAGAAGACATGCCATAATTATCATTCTTATTTTAGCGGCCATTATTACTCCACCAGATGTAGTGACGCAGTTTTTAATTGGAATTCCAGTTTATATTTTATACGAGTTTAGCATTTTAATTGCAGCTCGAGTACAGAAAAAAGTAGACTCAGAAGAATCTTAATGGAAAGGATCACTTCAAATATGACCCTCATTTGGAAAATTGTCTTTCCAAGTTTGTGGATTAGTTTCTTTGGTATTTTTGCCATAGCCCTCTTTTTTAGGTCTACTGAAGAGTTTGACCTATTGAGTACTTGGCAGTTTAAAGTCATCTTTTTAAGCTGTGTACTTTTTTTTATCCTACTTATGTATCTGACGGTAATGCGGCTCAAAAGGCTAGACATGGATGCCAATTACTTTTACGTTTCCAATTATTTCAAAACCTACCGATATAAATTTGAGGACATTGAAGACATGAGAGAAAGTGATTTTCTTTTGTTTCACACCCTCCGTATTCGATTGAGACAAAAAGGAAAATTTGGCCGAAATCTAAAATTTCTTTTGTCCTATTCCAGATACAAGGATTTCATAAAAAAACATCCTGAACTCTTCTCCCATTTATTGGACAAAATATAGATCTCTACTTTGGCGTAAGCCAAATAACAGGACAAATCATTTCTTCTAAAGAAATTCCTCCGTGCTGAAAAGTATCTCGAAAAAAGTTGTTGTAATAGGTATAGTTATTTGGATATAAAAAGAATTTATCTTCTTTGGCAAAAATATAACTCGAACTCACATTTGGCCGTGGCAATCCAGCTTTAGAAGGATCTCTTACCTCAAACACATCTTTTTTGTCATAATTAAGATTCCGTCCCATTTTGTACCTGAGATTTGTTGTCGTCGATTTATCTGCAATGACTTTTGAGGGATTTTTTACTCGAATGGTCCCGTGATCCGTGGTGATAAAAAGATTTATATCCTTTTCGGATAATTTTTTTAATGCGACCCAAAGTGGAGAATTCAAAAACCAAGATTTTGTTAAGGATCTATACGCTTTTTCATCTCCGGCTAATTCCTTAAGAACTTCCATTTCTGTTCTTGCGTGAGACAGCATATCTATAAAATTATAGACGATCGCTGTAAAATCATTTTGCAAACAATTCAAGATATTGTCCTGGAGCTCCTTGGCTGATTTTACATTCGTTATTTTATGATAATCTGTTTTTATGGGTTCTCGAAAAACTCGATTAACCTGTTGCTCTAGAAAAAAACCTTCATGCATATTTTTACCACCCTCTTCGAAATCATTCAGCCATTTATCTTTGTAATGTTTTTCAATTTCATTAGGCATCATGCCAGCAAAAATGGCATTTCTACTATACTGTGTGGCTGTAGGTAAAATGCTGAAGAAATAATCCTCATCACGGATTCTAAAAAACTCTGACAAAACCGGCTGGAGAACTTTCCACTGATCAAAACGCATATTATCAAGAAGCAGTAAAACATTGGGCTTTTTTCGATCGACATTCGGAAAAACCTTTTTCCTTAATACATTATGTGACATGGTGACATCTACATCCGACAACCAATTTATATAATGCTTGATCACATGCTTATTAAACTCACTATTGCCTTCACTTTTCTGCATAGCCAGGATATCCATCATCTCTGGAGTATCTGATTCGTCAAGACGTAATTCCCAATTTATAATTCTCTTGTAAATATTCACCCATTCCTCAGAATTCAACCCACTATTGATGTCCATAATGATTTGCCTAAATTCCTGTTGGTAGTCGGAAGCCGTTTTTTCGCTAACTAAGCGTTTATTATCGATGAGCTTTTTTAAGGTGAGAAGGATTTGATTTGGATTTACAGGTTTTATAAGGTAATCATCAATTTCTGATCCTATCGCCTCCTCCATAAGGTTTTCTTCCTCGTTCTTTGTAATCATGACGACCGGGATCTGAGTATTCTCCTTTCTGATTCTCTGTAAGGTTTCTAGACCAGTCAGGCCAGGCATACTTTCATCCAAGAAAATGACATCAATGTCATTTGTCTCTTGAAATTCATCCAAGGCATCATGCCCATTGCTCACGGTAACCACCTCATATCCTTTTTTCTCTAGAAAAAAAAGTTGTGGTTTTAATAAATCAATTTCATCATCTGCCCATAGAATCTTAACCTTATCCATTTTCTTGTCCTATTTTTGATCCGTGAATATCCCTTCGTTAATCGAAGTTTAAGATGAACGAAATTAAGATTTAGGATATTACTAGGACGATGAGTAAAAAGAAAATATTTAATGACCCCATATATGGGCTAATAAGTTTTCCGTACGAATTAGTGTACGATCTTATAGCACATCCCTATTTTCAAAGATTACGTCGCATATCCCAAATGGGAATGTCTGACATGGTGTATCCTGGAGCGAGGCATACAAGATTCCAGCATGCGCTAGGAGCTACCCACTTGGTTGTTAGATCTTTACAAACGCTTGAATCTAAGTCTATTGCAATTACAGAAAAAGAGAAAGAAGCGACTTGTATTGCCATGTTATTGCATGATATCGGTCATGGCCCGTTTTCGCATACTTTAGAAAATAGTCTATTAGATATTCATCATGAGCTTTTATCTGAAGCCATCATGGATGGTCTCAACCAAGAGTTTCATGGAAAACTTGATTTGGCGATAAAAATTTACAAAGGTGAATACCATAAAACTTTTTTATCACAATTGGTTAGTAGCCAATTGGACATGGACCGGATGGACTATTTAATTCGGGACAGCTATTTTACTGGGGTAGCAGAGGGCGTTATAGGTTACGATCGGATTATTTCTATGTTAAATATGTCTGACAACCAGCTGGTGGTCGAGGAAAAAGGAATTCATTCGGTAGAAAAATTTCTTGTTTCTAGAAGGATCATGTATTGGCAAGTGTATTTACACAAAACTGGTCTCGCCGCGGAACAGATGTTGATTAAACTCCTTCAAAGGGCTAAGGAATTATACCAAACAGGTCATAAATTACCCGTAAGT
>JAHDBE010000041.1 GCA_020630555.1 Saprospiraceae bacterium | reverse complement strand
CTCCGTTTCTCCTTTTTGGACCTTGAAAAGTGAAAACCAAGGATCAAAAAACAAATAAAACTTCTCGACTCTGGTTTTAAACCATTTTGCCGGAAAGAAATGACCACATTCATGTAGAATGACAAGAATTGATAAGCTTAATAAAACCTGTGCAACAGTGATCAAAGTACCCATACAATTATTTTGTGACACGTTCCTAACGCGGAGTCGCGTCCCTTTGTTTCAATAAGTCGCAAAAGTACTGAAATGTAGGCATTTCGGTGATTGAATAGGGCTTTTGATTCGGCTTTCGCCAAAGTATAATTTTTGAGAATTTACAGGAGATTGTAATTTTAGCTTTGATCTTTACGAGATGAATCTTTTTTATTCCGAACAGATTACAGAGGACTTAATCACTCTTTCAGGAGAAGAGCATCAGCATTGCACGAAAGTGCTACGAAAGTCCGATGGTATAATATGGATCACTGATGGCAAAGGCAAGCTCTTTAAAACAGAACAAGTTTTAAAGGATCGCCATCATTCGCAATATCGAATTCTACAAACCAATACGAATCAAGCGGTCTATAGTCATATTCATATTGGCGTAAGCCCGACCAAAAACATAAGCCGTTTTGAATGGTGCCTAGAAAAACTGGTCGAGCTCGGCATCCTTCATATCCATCCTTTTATAAGTGAACATTCAGAGCGCGATAAACTGCGTTACGATCGCTTGGAAAAAATTATGCTTTCGGCGATGAAACAATCTTTACAGACACACAAACCCATACTCTATCCTCTTATGGATTTTAGGTCCTTACTTGTAGACTCTCCAAAAAAGAAATTCCTTGCGTACGTCCCAGAAAGAGAAACTTCTATTGTTTCTTATCAAGATGAGTGCATCCTTTTTATAGGACCAGAAGGCGGTTTTTCTCAGGAAGAAATCGACTATGTACAAGGAAAAATCCAAATGGTTTCTCTGGGAAAAACACGTTTAAGAACAGAAACTGCCGCTATTGTCGGGGCCTCATTATTAAGAGGAGTTTAATTTGTAATGTCTCAACAAGAAAACTATTTAAACATTACACCTTTAAAAATTAGGGGATTAATTCCTTTTATATTAGCTAGAATAGGGCTTCCGCCTATTAAAAGCTGTTTAAACAGCTTATTATTTAATACCTCTAAATCCTAATACTTAACAAAAATCACAGTCTTTAACATATACATTTTTTTAATATCCATATTTAATGTAATGCACGTAACTTCGTCCAATAGATTCTAATCTCAAAAAACTTTACCCGAATTATTCCAAGAATGAAAAACATCGAAATAAAAGCAAAATACCCTGACTCCGAAAAAGCACATCAGATTTTAAGTGAAATCGGTGCCCAATATCATGGATTGGATCACCAAATCGATCGCTATTTTAATTGCCCAAATGGTCGATTAAAACTTAGGCAAGGGAATATTGAGAATAACTTGATTTTTTATCAACGCCCCGATCAAGCCGGACCAAAACATTCTCAATTTCTACTCCACCCTACGACAGGAGAAAATGACTTGACCGAAATATTATCCGCAGCTCTCGGACAAAAAATAGTAGTCGACAAACAACGTCACATTTACTTTTTAAACCATATTAAGTTCCACGTCGATCTGGTAGAAGGACTTGGCAATTTTGTAGAAATCGAAGTGACAGATATGGACGATACTCTACGAATCGAAGATATGCTGTTAAGCTGTCAGACACAAATGAAAGCACTCGGGATTTCTCCTGAAGATTTAGTGACCGATTCGTATTCTGACATGTTAATACGAAAAGTCGAGTCTACAAGTGACTCATAATTTTTTTATTGATGCGATCCGCATAATCGTATTGTAACTGTTCCGCTAGGCCGTCCACTTTAAAGGCTACCATAAAAACAAACTCCTCCCCAATTCTCCAAACATACTTTCCCAATTCATAGCTATAGGATCCATCATCTCCAAAACCAGGGTAGTTTTTGTATTTAAAATTCAGGGCCTCACCCATAAAAGTCTGTTCGCCCTTCGTACGCTTGCTAGCGACAAAAGACGATGCCCACATTGGAAATTCATCCGGTATTGGATTGGTCATCACTTGGATTAAGATGCCTTGATTCGTGTACAATTCATCGTTCCATCTAAAAAAGCAGGAGGCCACATTTGGGTTTTGTGCGCTCGTCGCATCTTTCATGCTAAAATTATCTTCACTCACCCGAATAATATCTGCCAATTCTCCAATCGTGATTAACTCACATGGATCAGGTAATCCGTGTTCATTGATGGTTGCTTTCTTTCCAGATCCTTTACCTTGGAGAGTTGTAGGGGAACGCGTACCCTCATCCGTACTCTGTGCCTCATTAGAATTTGCAGGACTACTCGCCCCGTCGCCTTTACAAGAGTAAATTAACCCGATTGTAAACAATAAAAGAACTATTCTCATCGCTTCGATTTAAGCCTCAAAAATACAGAATCTACAGTATTCTAATCTTTTAATAAAAATGGATTCAATGATCTATTCTCTACCTCCTTTCTAAAAGGATCAAATTCTTCGGTAAAAAATGTATTTACTTTTTCAAGTGTTTTGTTCACCTTTTCTGTGGTTTTAGAAAAAACAAGCATGGCATTTTTTCCCGGCTTTGTCCAAGAACTCCCTACAAAATAATTGACACCATATAGTTGATTAGTTAAAACATTTGGATCTCTCTGTATTCCTTTTAAACCCTCCGGCATAAAATATAGACGCTCTAATTTCTTTAAGCCCTTCTGGAGATCTTTTAAAGTTTTTAGTTGGTTCGCACTTGTCGTATCTGTTTGAACTTCAAGTAATTTTTTCACCAGTGATAACTGATTTTTAGCGTCTATAATTCGATGCATTCCATCTGTAGCTCTTTCCACGTCTAAATAATATTGATCGTAAACCGCGTTTATGGCTTCTAAATCTTCCATAGTCGTGCTCGATCTAGGATCTTTTTTAATGTCTATCTCTACAGAATCCTTGCTGCCGTTATAGCTTAAAATCAACTTATATTTTCCAGGTAAAACCTCATAACCCCGAGGGGCCTCTGCATCTTTTTTCGGTTTTTTCCTAGATGGATAATTTACCCCTTCTTTTCTTCGATCCCACCCTATTTTATGAAATCCTTCTTTTCCCTTTCGGGAATATTGACGGATCGTATCCCCTTTCATGTCAAGGACAGCCACGTAAATTTTACCGTCTTTCTTTGTTTTAGATTCTGTATCGGTCTTATCCTCTCCTTTCTTCTTCGAACCCTTTTTTTCGCTTTTTTCCTCTTTTTTGGGTTTAACCCAATAATGTACTACCGCCCCTAGACCTTTATTATCTCCTATATATTCGCCTTGAGCGATAAAACGAATCCCATCGTAACTCCTCATGGAAGTCATATAAGAATCGGGCGCCCCAAGAATCGCAAAATCCTTATTCAAGACGGATTTGTTTCTGGTAATTGTTCTTAACGATTCTATATCATCTAAAATCCAAAACGATCTCCCAAAGGTGCCCAAAACCAAATCATCAAAAGTATCTTGAAATGCCATATCTCGCACTTGAACGTGTGGTAGATCATTATCCCATCTTTGCCATTGTCTTCCTTTATCCATAGAGAAATACAAACCCACATCAGTCCCAAGGAACAATAAGTTCTCTTCTTCTGGATCCTGTAAAATACTGGTCACAAAACCTTTAACCTGCCTGTCATCAGCAATACGAGTCCAACTCTGACCGTAATTCATTGTGTGATAAGCATATGCCGTATAATCATTTCTACGGTAATTGTTAGCGACTACAAATGCCTCTCCTTCCTTTGACGTAAGTCGAATCTGTGGAATCCAACTACCCGCTGGAAGTCCTGTAAGTCGACTTGATACTTTTGTCCAGTTTTTCCCTCCATCGCGAGTAACATGCAATAATCCGTCATCGGAACTGGCCCATACCGTCTCCTCATCTAAAGTACTTGGCGCAATACAAATGAGCGTTGTATGGTTTTCAGCGTTCGTGGCATCTATGGTTAAACCTCCACTCACATCTTGCTTTTGCTTTGTGGTATCATTCGTTGTTAAATCTGGCGATATTCTTACCCAACTATCACCACAATCAGAACTGTAATGCACAAATTGGCTCCCGTAATAGACACCACAACTGTTAAAAGGATCAATCGCCAATGGCGCATTCCAATTAAACCTTAATTCAGTGCTGTCTACATCATAGGGACGTATGGCTCGAGTCCTTCCCATTTCGCGATCGTAATACGCTAAGTTTCCACCTTGTGACATCGCATATCCATATCGAGAATTTTCAGGGTTCGGAGCCACATCAAAACCATCACCGAAATACAATTCTTGCCAATCATAATTTCGAATGCCTCCTCTTTTAAGTACGAAACCGGGACCAACCCAACTACCATTATCTTGCATTCCTCCGTAAACATTATACGGAAAGTCATCATCGACATTTACATGATAAAATTGCCCTACAGGTAAATTGGCAACAAACCTCCAGCTTTCGCCTCTATCTCTAGAGATGTTTAGTCCTCCATCATTCCCATTAATTAAATAGGTCGGATCCTTAGAATCAATCCAAAATGCATGATGATCTGGATGAACACTATTTCCATAATCCATGATTGTTTCAAAGGACTTACCACCATCTTCACTTTTTGAGACGTAAGACCACAAATTGTAAATACGATTTTCATTTTGCGGATCGACATATATTTCTGAATAATAAAATGGTCTATTACCAATATTCTCTTTACTAACTAATGACCAATTAGCCCCACCATCTATGGATTTATACAATCCATTCTCTTCCGCTTCGATTAAAGCATACACAATCTCTGGCTTTGAAGGGGCATAGGCTAAACCTATCCTCCCAAGATCACCTTTGGGCATACCTTCATCTTCCCCTAACTTTGTCCAATTTTGTCCTCCATCATAGGTCAAGTACAAACCCGAACTTTTTCCACCCGAAACAAAATCCCACGGTGTACGTCGGTGCTCCCACATGGCCACTAATATTTTATTTGGATTCGAAGGATCTACAACCATATCTGCGACACCCGTTTTTTGATCCACATAAAGAATTCTATCCCATGTCTTAC
This sequence comes from Saprospiraceae bacterium, assembly GCA_020630555.1. Classification (GTDB taxonomy): domain Bacteria; phylum Bacteroidota; class Bacteroidia; order Chitinophagales; family Saprospiraceae; genus JAHDCZ01. The sequence goes on along the minus strand of JAHDBE010000041.1, from coordinate 10,790 downwards.
CGCCATTAGTAGTCCTATAAACTCCCCGATCCGAACTATCACCCCAGGGTGAACCTGTAGCCCCAACAAACACAGTTTTAGGATCGTCTTTATGGATGATTATTCGATGAATAACCCGGGTATTTTCTAGGCCCATACACTTCCATGTTTTACCACCATCAATCGTATGATAAATTCCATATCCTACATTCATCGAATTACGCGGATTACCTTCTCCCGTTCCAACCCAGATTTCATCCGGATTATTTTGATTTATTTTTAATGAACCAATAGACAAACTGGCTTGATCGTCAAAGATGGCTTCCCATGACACACCGCCATTTTCAGATTTCCAAACACCACCAGAGGCAGAACCCACAAAGATTCGATCCGTATCCGAATTGTCCACATCTATGGCAGTTATTCGACCACTCATACCGGCCGGGCCAATATTTCTTACACTGAAATCATCAAATTGAGATTGATCAAGGAATTGTCCGCTCAGATCATTGAAAAACAAAACTGATAAAAGGGACACTAGAAATAGCAGTTTTTTCATATCAAAAAATTAAATAGCTGTTCTTAATATTCGTAGATCTCGAAGTTAATGAATCGATTTAACTAACTTAATGGAGAAAGGCAGCCGATTTGAGATTTATCTTGTCCATATTACTAGGAATTATTTTTTTGCCACTTGCAGGCGCAGGTGATAACCCGTGTTCGGCCACTATCATATCTAACTCCATGAGCGACTTTCAGAACTTCAGTCTTTCTGGACTAAATGACTCTGGGATAGCCTCACCCATCTGCGCTAATTATAATGGCCCTGATGTGTGGTTTCGAGTGACTGCCCCATCATCGGGCATTTTGTTCGTCGCCAGTATTTCTGGTTCGCTGCAAGATGCGGCCATGGCTTTTTACGAACTTCCCTGCTCTAATCCAACCGAATTATTATGTGTCCCGAATGACCTTTGTGGAAACACCGAAATGCCCATTTATACCTTCGAAGGACTGACTCCTGGTCAAGATTACTTATTACGTTTTTGGGTCGAAAGCGGACCTATAGGAGATTTTGGATTATATGTCAATGAAAATCCTATTATAGTTCCCGATTTTATTTTAAATGGATCAGCTACCTATATATCTAACGAGTGTATTAGGCTTACGCCAAATACCACAGGTCAGGTAGGTTGTATTTGGTTTCCTGACTTAATTGATTTCTCTCAGCCCTTTACCCACAGCATGACAATAAATTTTGGTAACCAAGATGCCAATGGTGCTGATGGAATTACTTTAGCGTATCAATCTGTAGGCACTAATTTCTGCGGAGGTACTGGTGGCGGAATTGGTGCTGAAGGCATGGCAAATTCGTTCATTGTAGAATTTGATACCTGGCAAAACACGAGTAGAAACGACCCAGTTCTAGATCATACTGGGGTTTGTATTAATGGTAATTTAAATCATGCCGTTGCTCCGTTCCCACCTTTGGTTCTTGGTTCTGGTAATGTGGAAGATGGGCAAGATCATGTCATCGATTTTTCATGGAACCCAGCCACACAATATTTCGAAGTATTTTTTGATGGTGTCCAATACTATGGAGAAACCTATGACATAGTAAGTAATTGCTTTGGTTCTTCCCCATTCGCCTATTGGGGATATACAGCTTCGACCGGAGGATCGACAAACGAACAAATTGTTTGTCCCGGTGTTCAAACTTTTGATCATGGTATACTGTCTTTTCAAGATGTTGAAATTTGTGACAATGAAAGCTTCTTTGCTGGAGGCGCTCTTCAAAATACCACAGGTGTGTATTACGATCAGATTCCACTATTTGATGGGTGCTACGAGTTACTACAAACGAATCTTACTGTTCAAGAAACTTTCACAACGGATTTAGGATCGCAATATGTCTGTTTAGGTGAAAGCTTTTTAATTGGTGATATAGAGTTCTATAACCCTGGTTCGTACGATGTACCATTGAATTCGATTATAAATGGATGCGACAGTACCGTCTCATTTACTTTAAACATTTTAAGTCCGATTGCCCAAATTTGGCCTCCAGATACCTTGGACTGCGGAAATCCCGTGGTCGCTTTAAGCAGTGCAGGATCATGGCCATTTAATAGTCCCACAATCACTTACGAATGGACTGGTCCAAATGGATTTACCAGTAATGAAGCCAACCCAGTAGTCAATACGGCCGGTGAATATTCTTTAACACTTATTCAAACAGTAAATGGAACCACATGCATCTCTAATACCGAGATTGTCGAGGTCGTTTCGAATGATGACCTTCCTCATGCGGATGCAGGGAATGATGGCTTTATTGACTGTAACATTCCTAGTTCAATACTAAACGGTTCCAATTCAGATTCTGGCCTCATGTATGAATGGACCGGTCCCAATGGATTTTATGACACCAATCTTATAAGTTCTGCGTCCGATACTGGAGTATATACTTTAGTTGTCACCGCAGCTAACGACTGTAGCTCTTCGAGTCAAGTAGAAATCATTGGAGATTTAACTGTACCCGAGATAACTCTTGAGTTGAACGATTCTCTGAATTGTACCACAACTTCTGTCAGTATCGTAAATAGTCACTATGACTCCTTACAAACGGCCATTTGGAACGGTCCTGAGATCGATGATCTAATAATAACTGACTCTATCATTGACGTAAGTCAAAGCGGTTCCTATTATGTAGAAATCATTGGATCAAATGGATGTAGTAATATGGATAGCATTCAAGTGATTGAAGAAGAAAACAATGTAGAATATAATCTATCGGCTGACACCATAACTTGCCAACACACCGAAGCAATGATTCTCTCCTCTCCGGGAGAATTTGTCACTGGAATAGAATGGAGTGGTCCTAATAATTTTTCGGACACCACAGAAACCATTTTTGCAGATATACCGGGTACTTATTTCATTCAATTAGAAGACGACAATGGATGTATTGAGCTTGACTCCATTATGGTAGAAATTGATACGCTCACTCCCTATATCGATTGGGTGATCGACAGCATTCAATGTACAGAGAATGGATTTATTCAAACGACGAATACCAATACGGTATCGTATAATTGGTCTGGTCCCGGAAATTTCATGTCGCAGGACTCCTTTGTAAGTTCGTCCATTTCTGGAACGTACACCCTTGAAATTGAAGGAGAAAATGGATGTCCTAAGACCTTCGATATAGAGCTAAATGCTGTGGATGATTTTCCCGAATTTCAATTGAATTTCGAGTCTTTAGATTGCAATACGAATTCGACCGAAATACTATTGGTACCCGTCGATTCCATTAGCGAACTTATTTGGACCTTACCTACTGGAGACCTACAAATGAACGAAAGTTTTGAGAGTAATCTCCCAGGCACTTATGCACTTGAGGTGACAGGAATTTCTGGTTGCACCGTCTTCGATACCATTTTCATTAATCTCGACACCTTAACACCTAGCCTAAATTTAGATTTGGACACGATCACTTGTAATACTCCTAAAGTGACTTTGGGCGGTATGGTAAATTCGAATATTTCGAGTGTTCTTTGGTCAGGACCAGATGGATTCAGTTCTGAAGATATTTCTCCACAAGTTGAATCCAGTGGATTATATACTGTGGAAATTACTGGTGAAAATGGATGTACTAATTTTGAAGAAGTTTTGATTACAGATAAAACGGAAACCCCTCTTGTGGAATTGACGTCTTTGGATTTGACTTGCGTCAATACTTCAGGAAGTGTACAAGCCACAAGTCAGGAATCCTTAATTTGGAATTGGCAAGGGCCTGATAATTACCAGAGTAATTTAGCTTCAATAAATAATTTAACCGCTGGAATCTACACATTGGATGTCCAAAATGAATACGGATGCGACACCACATTAATTATTGAAATATTAGCGGACACACTGAAACCCGAATTAATTCTAGAGGATCAAATCCTTAACTGTTACAATCCCTCAGTTTCTCTTTTCTATGAAAGCAATTCTAATATAATCCAGCACACTTGGATCGATCCAAATGGTGTCGAATCTTTTAATGATCAACTCTCAACCGCACAATCTGGTACGTACAGTTTGACAGTTGAGGGACAAAACGGATGCACGAATTCTGGAGTTATCGAAATCTTTGAGGATTTTGAAGCCCCTGTAAACGAGAGCTATTTAATTCAAGAAATAGATTGTAATAATAGTTTGGGTCAACTCCTTGGTGAATCCGCAGACAGCACGGATTCTAATGTTTGGAAAAATGGCTCGGACGAATCGCTTTCTTCGTTACTTCTTTTTGAAACCGACCTCGCAGGCCTATATATTTTCGAATCCACAGGAGTAAATGGTTGTGTCAATCGGGACAGCATATGGATGACTATTGATACCGTAGCGCCCAATCTTCAGATTGATTTTAATGACATAAATTGCTACACCCCCGAATCCTTTGTAGAAATTGTAAATCCACAGCTTGATCTGGATTATTCTTTCACCCAAGAGGACGTTGAATTAAGTACGGACCCGAGCATTATAATATCGGAAGCTGGGCCGTATACCGTTTCGGCTCAAGGGTCAAATGGCTGTATTTCGGAATTAGAATTTATGATAAATATTGATACTCTAAGTCCAACAGCACCAGTAGAGCTTACTCGAATAAATTGTTTCAACTCCGAAGCACATATCCTTACTTCGCTTGACACCAACGAAAATATAGAATGGTCTTATGGTGGATTAATCGTAGGAAGTGGATCCGACATAGCAAGCTCAGAATCGGGTCTCTATTTAGGCACTTTACTAAACCTTGAGAATGGATGCAGCCAAGTTTTATCAGCCTACATAGAACCGTATGAAGCACTGGTTTTTGACGTAGATCTAATACCTACAGATTGCTTTAAGGAAACAGGAGATGTGTTTTTCACTGAAGTTAGTGGCGGGTATGGGTCTTATTCCTATGCCATATCAGAAAACGGACCTTTCAGTCTAGAGACTGATTATTTTGATTTGGCTCCAGGCCAATATTCCTTAATTGTAACAGACGAAGATGGCTGTTCTGCTTTGACGGAAGTCGAAATAGAAGAAATCATTCCTGTCGATATTTTATCGGATGAGTTTTATTTGGGTCAACTAGGAACCGAACTTCAAATTTTGGTAGAATCTAACATTTCTGAAAACGACATCTCCACCATAGAATGGACGGGAGATTTAAATTTGGACTGCGTGGATTGTTTGGATCCTATAGTTATGGGATATACAGATGGCATTATGAATCTGTTTGTCGTTGACAAAAATGGATGTGAAGATCAGTTGGAGGTTCAGGTGCGATTTATACGTGATGTGGACATCTATATACCAAACGTTTTTACTCCTCATCGCCTTGATGGCAATAATGACTTTTTCTTTCCATTTGCAAAAAACAATCAAATAGAGCAGATTGATGCGATGTATCTCTTTGACCGATGGGGTGAAAAGGTATTCCAGAATTTTAATTTTCAACCAAATGATCCAGAATCCGGATGGGACGGAAAATTTAAAGAAAAAAATCTTCAGCCGGGCGTCTTTGCCTATTTCATCGAGTACACTCGTGTTGATGGCGAAAAAATATCTATTTCAGGTGATGTCACGATTATGGATTAAACGCGTTAAATAAGATTTAAAACGATACGTTTAATAATGAGTTAATCCTATTTTTGCCGTCTATGGAGTTTCTCTTTCCTAATTTTTTATGGGCGCTGTCTTTATTGGCTATACCAATAATTATACATCTATTTTATTTCCGACGATTCAAAAAGGTACAGTTTACGAATGTCAAATTTTTGAAAGAAATCAAAGAAGAAACTTCTTCTCGAAATAAACTTAAAAATCTACTTGTTCTTTTATGTCGACTCTTGGCTGTGTCTGCATTGATCTTGGCATTCGCACAGCCGTTCATTCCTAAGAAAGACTCTGTTGATTATTCTAAAAAATCTGTTAGCATTTTTGTAGACAACTCATTTAGTATGTCTGCTTTAAGCAGTGAAGTGCCCCTGATTGAAAAAGCTAAAAAAAGAGCGCGTGAAATTGTATCCGCCTATACAGAAGCAGACGAATTTCAGATAATTACTCACGATTTTTTAGGAAAGCACCAGCGTTCAGTAGGCAAAGAAGATGCCTTGTCCTTAATTGATGAAATTCAGATAAGTCCGTCTGTTCGGAAAATATCACAAGTGATCAATCGCCAAAATCAAGTTTTATCTAAAAGTACATACACCCCGGTAAGCTATATTCTATCGGATTTTCAAAATTCTATCAGTGATTTCGAAACCATTCAGGATAGTTTGTTTGAGGTCAACTTAATTCCTATGCAAGATGTACAAGAGAAAAATGTCAGCATAGACAGTGTCTGGTTTAGTTCACCAGTACCTCTGCCTAATCAGAATAACCAATTAATGGTGAGTATTAAAAATCATGGTGATTCTGATATAGATAACGTCAGACTAACTGCACTACATAATGGGGTCGAAAAACCTGCGGGAACAAATGATATAGAAGCAAGGTCCTCCGTGGTGGATACCATTAATTTAAATATTCGAAAAAACGGATGGCACGAATTAGAATTAAAAATAACCGATTACCCAGTTCAATTTGATGACACCTATTATTTAAGTTTCGAAGTGGAGGAAAATGTAAATGTCCTTAGCATCAATGGCAATCAATCAAACAGCTATTTGAATTCCGCATTTAAAGGATTACGGTTTTTCGAATTAGAAAATGCCAAAGCCTCTAATATATCCTATTCCGAATTCCCAACTTATAATTTGATCATATTGAATGATCTAAATCTGGTGAGCTCAGGACTTGGATCAGAGTTATCAAAATTTGTACAACAGGGAGGTAATCTTTTAATTTTTCCTGGACAACAACTGAACAAAGAAAGTATGAATGCTTTTTTTGAACAACTTGCCATCGATATCATCACACAAAGTGAAGCCGAAACTAAAGATGTCTCTAGAATAAATACCTCGGAGTTTGTTTTTGACAATGTCTACTTAGGAACACAAAGGAATATTAAACTTCCTCAATCCACTCTTAATTACCTGTTTAGTAAATATCAAAGTCGAGGCCAAGAAAGTCTACTGAGTTATCGTGATGGAACTCCATATCTTTTAAAATACGGTAAAGGAAATGGAAACATTTACCTCTGCGCAAGTCCATTAAACAAAGAAAAAAATGATCTTGTCGCTAATGCCGAGGTATTTGTACCAATGCTTTATAAAATGGCCATCTCTTCTGGAAATCGGAAAAAAACTAGCTATACCATAGGAAAAGATCACTTAGTAGAAATTGATAGAAAACCCTCTCAAACAGATTTTAATTTTGAGATTAAAGGACCAAGCAATTTCATTCCTGCTCAAACGAATTTAGGATCAAAAATGATCTTAGATACAAAAAACCAGATTGTCCAAGATGGGTATTATGATCTAACTCTAAACAACGAATCTCTGGCCAAATTAGCTTTCAATTTTAACCGAATTGAATCGGATTTAAACTATATGAATGAATCAGAATTAAGTGCTATAAAAAATCAAGCCTTCCAAGTTATTTCAGATACCGCCGATGGGAGTTTTGAACAAATCATCGGAGATCGCGAAAGAGGGGTGGTTCTTTGGAAATGGTGTCTTATATTCGCATTGATATTTTTGGCACTGGAAACCATCTTGCTGAGATGGTGGAAACTGTAACGACTACACCATGAATTTACTTATTAGAAACGCTAAAATCATTTCACGGGATAAAGCGTTACATGGTAAGACTAAAGACATCCTGATAAAAAATGGTGTCATTGAAAAGATAGCCACCCGTATTTCTGACAATCAAGCCAAAATAGTTAGTTCGCCAAATCTCCATATATCTATTGGATGGATGGATATTGGTACGCAAATAGGTGAACCTGGCTTCGAACATCGCGAAACTATTCGCTCTGTGTCTAAGGCTGCTGCAAGTGGGGGTTTTACGGCCATAGCTCCATTTCCTAACACCTATCCCACCGTCGACGGTAAATCAGGTGTACAGTATGTACTAAATAACTCTACCCGCGAACTTGTTGATTTTCTTCCAATTGGAGCAGCTACTAAAAATACAGAAGGCAAAGAATTAACAGAGATGGTCGATATGAGTGAGGCAGGAGCTGTCGCTTTTTCTGATGGTAAATACAGCATACAGAACTCGGGCATGCTTCTGAGAGCTCTTCAATATTCAAGAAGTACTGGAAAAAAAATAATTCAGAACTCCTATGACAAAAGTCTCGATCATTGTGGAACTGTCCATGAAGGTAAAACGAGTGTCACTTTAGGTATGGAAGGTATTCCATCACTATCGGAGTATGTCCCTTTAAAAAGAGATATCGAATTAGCTGAATACGCAGAAAGCTCGATCATCATACATCTACTAAGTACAGCTAAAAGTGTCGGTCTTGTCGAGCAGGCCAATAAAAATGTGTTTGCCACTGTGGGTTACCAAAACTTGATTCATTCAGATGAAGATCTAATTGACTTTGATGTAAATCTTAAAGTATTTCCACCTCTACGAGAAACGACAGACAAAGAGGCCCTTGTCAATGCCATAAAAAAAGGGATAATTAATGCCATCTGCACAAATCATATTCCATGGGATGATGAAAGTAAAAAATTAGAATTCTCTTATGCGGAGTATGGAGCCATTGGATTAGAAACGTGTTATGCGGCATTAAATACACATTTATCTAAAACCCTTTCTCAAAAAGTGATCGTAGAACGATTAGCCTATGGCCCTCGAGAAATCTTAGATTTAGATATACCAGAAATAAAAATAGGCTCCAAAGCCAACTTATGCCTCTTTGATCCTTCGTCAGAATGGGAGTTCACTAAAAAGGACATTCAATCCGTTTCTTCGAACTCTCCATATGTAAAATCTAAATTTACTGGACGTGTACTTGGCGTAATAAATGGACGTCAAAGCCATCTCATTTAGATAGAAAAGGCTATATTAAATTAGAATTAATCTCGCAAACTTAAAATCAAAACGATGAATAACAGAAGTGTATCTAATGGTGTCATGGCTGGATTAGCCTTGATCGTAATCTCACTTGTTTTTTACTTTATTAATCCTAAAATTCTTTTAGGCTGGGCAGGATCAATCTCTTGGTTAGTAATCATCTATTTTATGTATAAAGCTGTTGCAGGAGATAGAGCGGAAAATGGTGGAGGAATCTCTTTTGGAGAGGCTTTTAAATCTAGTTTTTTGGTGTACCTAGTTGCCACTTTAATTAGTACAATATTCACTTATGTATTAATCAACTTCATTGATACAGGAATGCTGGACCTTATTAAAGAAACTCAGATGGAAGCTATGGATAAAATGTCCGGCTTTTTAGGTGAAGAAGCTACAGCTGAAGCAAAAGCTGAACTTGAAAAGCAAGGCGGTCAATTCGGTATAGGAACATCCCTTATGGGTTGGTTATTCGGACTTATTTTTGGGGCGATCATTGCTCTGATTGTAGCTGCTGTTATGAAGAAAGATGGTGGAAATCACTATCAAGAAGCATAAATGGAATTAAACTTGTAGTAAAAAGCCTGATGTGGTACATTCGCATCAGGCTTTTTATATATGGATATATCTGTAGTCATACCGTTATTTAATGAAGAGGAATCCCTTCCAGAGTTGGAAGCATGGATTCGTCGTGTTATGGAGGAGCATAACTACTCCTATGAAATCATTTTTGTCGATGATGGGAGTACAGATAACTCATGGAAAATTGTCGAAGATTTAAAAGCCTCTAATTCCCACTGTCGTGGAATAAAGTTTAGACGCAATTACGGTAAATCTGCCGGTCTCAATGAAGGTTTTCTAGCCACTCAGGGAGATGTCGTCATTACCATGGATGCAGATCTACAAGATAGTCCAGATGAAATCCCCGAATTATATAAAATGATTGTCGAAGAGGGATTTGACATTGTTTCGGGATGGAAGAAAAAGAGATACGACCCCATAACTAAAACAATCCCCACAAAATTATACAACTGGGTAACCAGAAAAATGTCTGGCTTAAAACTCCACGACATGAATTGTGGTCTTAAAGCCTATAAATCCAAAGTGGTTAAAAATATTGAGGTTTATGGGGAGATGCATCGCTATATCCCTGTGATCGCCAAATGGGCTGGCTTTACCAAAATAGGTGAAAAAGTAGTCCAACACCAAGCTCGAAAATATGGATCGACTAAATTTGGAATGTCTCGTTTTATTAATGGTCCCTTAGATTTAGCGTCGATTATGTTTGTCGGTAAGTTTGGCAAACGACCGATGCACTTTTTCGGTTCGCTCGGGTTGTTTGTGAGCTTCATGGGATTTGCCATCTTAAGCTACTTAAGTATTTGTAAGCTGTTTTTTGATCAGACTGGAATCGCTGAACGCCCTCTTTTCTTCTTAGGAATGATTGCACTACTGTTAGGAGTTCAATTATTTATAGGTGGCTTCCTTGCCGAACTAATAACACGTAACGCACCCGAACGCAACAGCTACAAAATCGAAAAACGCATATAATCATGCCTAAGTCTGTGTGCATACTTGGGCCAGCGTATCCGTATAGAGGAGGAATTGCTGCGACTAACGAACGTCTAGCAAATGCGTATGAAGCCAGAGGAGATTCTGTCCAAATGATCACTTTTACCGTCCAATATCCCTCTTTATTGTTTCCGGGAAAATCTCAGTACGATCTAAAAAAAGAACCACCTAATCTTAAAATCTTTCGAAAACTTAATAGCGTAAATCCTATAAATTGGATAGCTACAGGTAATCAAATCGCTAAACAA
>JAHDBE010000360.1 GCA_020630555.1 Saprospiraceae bacterium | reverse complement strand
ATTTTAATGCCGATGATTAATGAAGCTATTTTGACTCTTCATGAAGGTGTAGCTGGTGTGGAAGAAATTGATACAGTCATGATGCTTGGTATGTCTCATCCCATGGGTCCTTTATTTTTAGCCGATTTTATTGGTTTAGATGTTTGTTTATCCATTCTAAATGTCCTTTACGAAGGCTTTGGTAATCCCAAATACGCTCCATGTGCCTTATTAGTGAATATGGTAAATGCCGGAAAACTTGGCGTGAAATCTGGCGAAGGATTTTATAACTATTCTGAAGGGCTGAAGAATAAAGTCGTTTCTAATCAATTTAGCTAAGGCGATATAGCTTATCTAATTCCTTGGAGTATTTCTCTAGAATGGCGTGGCGAAGTAATTTATAACTTTTGGACATCATGCCATTTTCAATCGTCCATGGTTCGTGAATTAACACAAATGCTTTAATTCGTTCGTGATTTTCGATATCTGGAAGCATTCTATTTATTTCTTCTTTGACAAATTCTTTGATTTTCACGTTTAAGGACATGTATTTGGGACTAGTCCAGTGAATCCCATTTTTTTTGGCGTAAGCCTGAAGACGATCATAATTAGGAACGATTAAGGCAGATACAAACGGCTTCTGAAATCCAACAACTAAAACCTGTTCAATAATAGGAGAGAGTGTGATTCTTTGTTCGAGCACTCCAGGTGCGACATATTTTCCTGAAGAGGTTTTAAAGATGTTTTTCTTTCTGTCGGTTATAAACAAAAATCCATCTTCATCGACAAAACCTATATCTCCGGTGTGCAACCAACCCTCTTGAATAAGCTTTTTTGTGTCCGTTGGATTTTCATAATAACCCATCATAACATTTGGCCCCTTGACTAAAATTTCTCCGTACTCTTCATTATCTAATACATCTATTTTGACTTCTACATTCTCAATAGGTTTTCCGACACTCCCATTTTTATAATGATTTGATTCAAATCTATTGACAGAGATCACAGGAGAACTTTCTGTCATACCGTATCCTTCTCGCATGGGGATTCCAGCTGCCTCAAATAAATTACTAAGCGAGGTGTTTAACTTAGAGGCTCCAACGATTACCCCAATTAATTGTCCACCAAATTGTTTTCTAAATTGTCGAAATACGGTTAACCGTGCGACACCAATTTTCAATCGGTAGAGAAGATCCCACTTGCTATGTTGATCATAATCCATGGAAATTTTAATGGCCCATTGGATTACTTTTTCAAATACTGGACCTTGCTGACGTTTAAAGTGATCTAAATACGCATAAAGTTTTTCAATAATTTTAGGAACGGCTGTAAAAAGGTGAGGCCTAATTTCTTTATATAAGCTTTGTAGATCTGATGTAATAGGTGCTAAATGAACCGATGCACCAAATTTTAAATAAGATAGAATGACAGTACGTTCAAATACATGACTATAGGGTAAAAAACTTAAAACTCGGGACCTTTTTGGAAGCGGTAACAACGAAACGATGCTCTCAATATTGGAATAAATATTTCTGTGAGATAACATCACTGCTTTGGAATTACCACTTGTCCCTGATGTTTGAATTATTGTTGAAAGATCCGCAGGACTTATATTCGAAATCAGATCCTTGTAATGTTTAACAGATACAGGGGACACATTTTCCAACTCTATTATATCCGATGGAATAGAAAATAATTTATGACTACTAGACACATTATTAGAGTTGGTAATGATGAGTTTAGGATTTAGATTTTCCTTAACGGCAAACCACTTTTCCTCACTAATGCTTTCGTATACCAAGCAGCTAATAGCTCCAATACTTTGAATTGCAAAGTCGAAAGCAAGAATAACCGCAATTGTTTGTTCTGGTCTAATGATAACCTTATCATCCTTTTTGATTTCTTGAGCTTTTAAATAGCCAATACATTTACGAATTAACAGAAAGAAATCATGTGTGGTATATGAATTCCAAATTCCATTATTATACTCTTTAATGAGTACAAGATTAGGCTTGGATTCTGAGATATGTAATGGTATTTCGGGTATGATGCTCACATTCATAATTTCATGTCAAGAATAGTATAAATGTGTTTATGGTACTCTTCAAAATCCGGTAAATTATTATGACCTGCACCATCAATAGTTATAAGCTGTGCTTTGCTATTCTGTTGGATTAATCTTTCGCTATGAGATATGGGTATTAAAAAATCCTTATTGCCATGAATAATATATGTTGGGCAACTTACTTGCTTAATAAACAAGTCTGTTCTGATAGTATATCTCAATACAAATTTGAGAGGTAACCAAAAGCCCCATCTTTGAATGTTTTCGATGAAGCTGAAATAGGGAGAATCCAAAATTAAAAGTTTAGGTCGATTCCAAGAGGCAATACGCGTAGCAATACCAGAACCAAGTGATCTTCCATAAATTATAATCTGATCTTCGTCGTAATCATTTTGTAAGTACTTATAAATGACTTGCGAATCATCATATAATTTTTGCTCTGTCCTTTTACCACGACTCTTTCCGAAACCGCGATAATCCATCATAA
>JAHDBE010000359.1 GCA_020630555.1 Saprospiraceae bacterium | reverse complement strand
AGAATTTAGCTTGAAAAAAAAGATCGAATTATCCGAATGGGATTCGAACCTAGGAACTGTTAAAGGAAGATCTCCAAAAGCTAAAAAGTTCAATTATTACTTATCGGATGTCAGGTCACAATTGCATGATGTGTATGATGAACTTCGTAAAGAACAGCGATTTATCACTCCTCAATTAATCAAGGCTCGTTTCTTTGGTGAAGATGAGAAAGCAAAGTCTTTGATAGAGTTATATGATTATCATTACAACTTGTCTTTAGAAACCTTGAGTGAAGGATCTTTGAAGATGTATAGGACCACTAAAAGCTATTTGACTTTATTCTTGAAAAAGAAAATGAAAAGTGATGATGTATTCCTGGCGCAATTGTCATTCTCATTTCTCACCAACTTTGAACAGTTTCTTCGTAGGACCAAATTAGAGAAAGCGAACAATCAAATGGGGCATAATACAGTCATGAAGCACATTCAACGATTACGAACTGTCATCAATCTTGGAGTGAAGTTGGAATGGTTGTCAAAAGACCCATTCATAAGCTTCAAGTTCTCTTATAAGAAGTCAGAACGTTCCTATCTTCCGGAAAGTGATCTTACCTTGTTACAGCAAGCTAATCTACCTTCAGCTCGATTAACTATGGTTCGCGACTTGTTCATCTTTAGTTGTTATACCGGACTATCATATATCGATGTAATGAACTTAACCCATGATCATATCACAAGGGGAATCGATGGTAATAAATGGATATTCACTTACAGAGCAAAAACGGAGATATCTGTGAAAGTTCCATTGCTGCAACAAGCGGAAACGATCATTGATAAGTATAAGGATGATCCTCGAGCAATCAATCGAGGTCATGTATTTCCTAAGATTTCTAATCAGAAGATGAATGCTTATTTGAAGGAGATAGCTTCTTTACTTGAGATCGATAGAAAATTGACTTTTCACGTTGCTAGGCATACGTTTGCGACTACGGTTACTCTAAGCAATGGAGTGCCTATGGAGACAGTTTCGAAGTTGCTGGGGCATACGAAGATTACGACTACGCAGATTTATGCGAAGGTAGTGGAAAGGAAGGTTAGTGAGGATATGGAGGTTCTGAGAGGGGTGTTGGAGAAGGATGATAATAATGTTAAATCAATCAAGCTGACTAATTCATTGTGAAAAGTTTAAATTTAGTACCATTTATATTGTCTGTTTGCTAATTGACCATTTTCTGAACTTAACATCATTTACTTCGATTAATTGGGTTTAGACACAAGTTAAATAAGATTAATTTAATTTATATTATACTTATGTTCAGGTGTTTAAGTATAAGTGGGGTAAATATACTCCATTAAATTTTGCCTTTGAATAAGATGTATGTATATTTGCATTCTAAATCTGAATTAAATATGGGTAAACCTACTTTTGTTGATGATGTGTTTTCTGAGTTATCAGGTAAAAGACCCGAATTGCTTAGTTCGCTTCTTGAGCAAAGAATCCAAAACTTAAACATTTCATATCGACAATTAGAATCGATTCTTGGAATTGAAAGAAAAACCATCGCTAGTATTCTTAAAAATGAACAAAAACAGTTTAATGTAACTAATTTGATAAAAATTGGAGCTTTTCTAGAGATGTCTTTTACAGAGGTACTTAAATCATTTACGGCACAAATGCCAAAGGATGATATATCTGAAATTGATAGAGTTTTACGTCTTACTTATATTTTTCAAAATTTTGATTTGAAAGGTCTGAAAAGCATGGGGTTTATCTCTTCAATTACAGATCTTGATAACGTAGAAAAAAGGATTAAGACTTTTTTTGGTTTAAACGATATTTTTAGTTACTCAAGAAATATTGGAGCGGCATTCAGTAAAGTAAATAAAAACTATAATAATAGAATGCTTGATTTTTGGAATAAATCAGCATATGCATTTTTTGAAAAGATCAATAATAAAAATGAATATGATCGGGAAAAGTTGATTCAAATAATTCCTAGTATTCGACCATATAGTTTAGATGTGCAAAATGGTTTACGAATTGTGTCAAGAGCCCTCTATGAATTAGGAATAACAATAGTTTTTCAACCATATTTACCAACTACGCAGGTTAGAGGTGCTACTTTTGTTGTAAATGGGAAACCATGTATAGTTATTACTAATAGAAATAAAAATTATGCAACTTTATGGTTTGCGTTACTTCATGAGTTGTACCATGTACTATTTGAACTTGATAAAGTCGAGGCTAGTGTTTTTCATTTAACAGGTGAACTCAATTTAGAATTCGTAAATGAAGAGGCGGCTAATAGCTTTGCCAGAAGATACTTCCTTTCAGAGGAAAAATCAAGATATATTTTTCCTTTTATTAAAGAAGAGGTGATTGTCGATCGTTATGCGAAAAAGAATCAAATTCATCCTTCGTTAATATATAATTTCTATTGCTATGATCAACAAATGAAGTATAATAAAAATTTTTGGGGATTATTTAATAAGCAGATGCCAGGAACGGAAGACACAACTAAAAATTTGAATTCGGATATTTGGGGATTTTCAACTTTAG
>JAHDBE010000358.1 GCA_020630555.1 Saprospiraceae bacterium | reverse complement strand
AGGATATATCTGTAGAGTTTCAATCAGAAAATGGAATTTTAGGAATGGGTCCTTTCCCATATGAAGGCGATGAAGATGCAGATTTAATAAACGCAGGAAAACAAACAGTAACCTTACAGCCAGGAGGAGTACTATTTGATTCAGCGACCAGTTTTGCCATGATTCGAGGGCGACATGTGCAGTTAACAGTGTTAGGTGCTATGGAAGTCTCGGATACTGGAGATATAGCTAATTGGAAAATTCCTGGACGCATGGTAAAAGGAATGGGGGGAGCGATGGATTTAGTGGCTTCCGCCGAAAACATTATTGTGGCGATGATGCACACAAATAAAAAAGGAGCCTCCAAATTATTGAAATCATGTTCACTACCCTTAACAGGAGTTGCCTGTGTAAAGAAAATAGTAACAAACCTTGCTGTTCTCGATGTCACCGAAGATGGTTTTAAATTAATTGAACGAGCTCCAGGAGTTTCTATCGAACAGATAAAAGAGGCCACAGAGGGACGACTTATTGTAGATGGAGATATCCCTGAAATGAAAATCTAGAAATATGGAATCCGCTGAACAACTGTCGAAAAGGTTTAAAGATGTCATTCTAGACGGGAAATGGATTGCGTTTACAAACTGGAAGGATCAATTGGATCAGATCGGATTTACAGATGCCACACAACAAGTCTCTAATTTGAACACAATTGCTTTACTGACCTATCACATAAATTATTACATCGAGGGTGTTTTGAATGTTTTTAGAGGAGGAGAGTTGGAAATCAGAGACAAATTCAGTTTTAATTTGCCTCAATTAAAATCCGAAGACGAATGGGAGTCTTTAAAAGCGGCACTCTATTCAAACAGCGAAGAATTTGCCGACCATGTTTCTAAAATGGATGGAGCTAAATTAAGTTCCAATTTTGTCAAAGAAGAATATGGAGATTATCGCCGTAATATTCAAGCCATGATCGAGCATGCCTATTATCATTTAGGGCAGGTGGTTATTATTCGAAAAATGATTGCTTCAGAATAAAGATTTTTTAGCTTTTATGGGTATTCAAGAATAGATTTTAGATGTGATTTTTTTTGCTGATTCTATATAAGCTGTTTAAACAGCTTTTTATAGAAATACCATTTCCAAGCACATTTGTAACTATTCCCAAAACTTTTTTCTTGACACTATCGCATTTTTCGAAAATTCTTTTTTACTTCGTTTTATAGATGATTAATATGATTACAAATACAAACTGGTGGTGGCTTAAAAATGAACTCATTCGAGATTTCTAAAGCATCCCTTTTTGTTTAAACATATAATGCGGCTTGTCGAAATCTCGGCAAGCCGTTTTTTATTGAACTATGAAGTATACAAGAATACATAAAAGTTTCCTCGCAGATCAAATCACGCCGGTGTCCATCTTTATGCGTATCAGAGATAATTACCCTGAAGCAGTTATGCTTGAGGCTTCCGATTACGCCAAAAAGGAGGATAGCCATTCCTTTTTAGCATTCGATTCTTTGGACTCGATTGTATTATCTAACGAAAAGCTCTATACTCGGGATCACACGAAATCTGATTTTAATGTAGTAGACGAGGTTAATGATTTTATAAATTCCATTGAAATTGAGGAAGACGCCTTCGATTCCATTGGTGTTTTTGGCTACTCCTCTTACGATATGGTCGAATATTTCGATAAGATCAAAGTCAGTTCGTCCGAAGATGAAATTCCAAGAATGCGCTACGACTTTTTTCGATTTGTCCTCATCTTCGATCACTTTCATGGCCAACTCACAATCCTTGAATCCATTCCAGAAGGGGATTCTCCAAAACTAAATCAAATTAAACGACTCATAGGCCGAAATGACCAACAGAATTTTGAATTTAGAAGAGAAGGGGATCCGATTGATAGTTGTAACGAACAAGAATATAAAGATTTAGTGACCAAAGCCAAGTCGCATTGTAAGCGTGGTGATGTGTTTCAATTGGTTCTTTCTAGATCCATTAAGCAAGGTTTTAAAGGAGATGATTTTAATGTATATCGTGCGCTCCGCTCAATCAATCCAAGTCCGTATCTCTACTATTTTGATTTTGGCTCGTATCGTATTTTTGGATCTTCCCCCGAAGCACAAATAAAGGTTGAAGGTCAAAAGGCAGAGATTCATCCCATCGCGGGTACCTTTAAAAGAACAGGCGATTTTGAATTGGATATGGCTTCCGCCGAAAGATTAAAAAAAGATCCGAAAGAAAACGCAGAGCATGTTATGCTCGTGGATTTAGCACGAAACGATCTTTCAAAAAATACGACTGAAGTCAAAGTAGAATCTTTTAGAGAGATTCAGTTTTTTTCCCATGTTATCCATTTAGTCAGTATTGTAACTGGAAAGTTGAAAGAAGGCGTATCTGGTTATCAAATATTTGCGGATACCTTTCCAGCAGGGACTTTATCTGGCGCTCCCAAACATAAAGCAATGAATCTGATTCGCGATTATGAAAATCATGATAGATCGTTTTATGGAGGGGCCATTGGTGTACTGGGATTAAATGGTGACGTCAATCACGCCATTATCATTCGATCCT
>JAHDBE010000357.1 GCA_020630555.1 Saprospiraceae bacterium | reverse complement strand
AAAGGCAGTCATGTCTGGTGTTGATAAAGTCGTAGAAATGGGTTTTGTCGACGAGGATAATATTGGTCTGCAAGGACATAGTTGGGGTGGCTATCAAGTGGCGCATATTCTCACAAAAACCAACCGGTTTAAGTGTGCTGAATCAGGTGCTCCTGTAGTGAATATGACGAGTGCTTATGGAGGTATTCGCTGGAGATCAGGAATGAGCCGAATGTTCCAATATGAAAAAACTCAGAGCCGTTTAGGAGCGACACTTTGGGAAAACCCAGAATTATATCTAGAAAATTCAACTTTGTTTAATCTAGATAAAGTGTTCACACCCGTGCTTATATTACATAATGATAAAGATGGTGCCGTTCCTTGGTATCAAGGAATTGAATATTTTGTGGCACTGAGAAGACTTGGGAAAAAAGCTTGGCTGCTGAATTACAATAATGAACCTCATTGGCCCGTCAAACGCCAAAATCGATTGGATTTTAATCGAAGAATGGAGCAGTTTTTTGACTACTACCTAAAAGGTGATCCGATGCCTGAATGGATGTTGAACGGAGTCCCAGCCATCGAAAAGGGGATTAATCAAGGATTAGAATATTTAAAAAAATAAGCATGAAAAATATCATTCTCGTTTTGTGTTTCTTTTCACTTTTATCTTCTTCTATAGCTCAAATAAACAGCTATGACTTCCCTGAAGACTGGATCGGCGAATACACTGGAACCATGCTTATGTATTATCCAACTGCATCGAGAGTGGACACCTCTGATGTATTTTTTGAACTTAAAGAATTAGTTTCAGATTCATTGTGGACTTATACAATGTCTTATGATAGTCAGAAATATGGTCAAAGCACAAAGGATTATTTGATCGTAAAACCAAGTGAAGACCACCAGCAATTATATCACCTGGATGAGAAAGATGGCATCATCATAGAAATGCGTCTAATGGCCAATACATTCTATTCTAATTTTTCTGTCATGGGTTCGTACCTATCTTCAAGAATGGAGCGAGTCGAAGGAGGCATTGCATTTGAAATATTTACGACTAAAGAAGAGTCAAGCAATGAAAGCTATGCATTAGTGGATCCTAAAGATTATGGAGTGGACACTATAAAGGTGAATAGTTTTGTTCCATTCACAGTCCAAAGAGTATTTCTAGCTGAAGTAGATAAGTAATGTATAATTTGCCATGCTTATCTTTTAATATTGCATTTTAATCGAAATCTATTTTTTATCAATAATTGCTGTTATACATTAACCATTTAAATGATCACAGCCATGAAAAAGACACTTTACATCATGACCTTATTATGTTTTAGCTTGTTGGCAAATGCCCAAGATGAAAAACAAGAATTACCTGGAGATACGTCTCTCCCGTCTACGACCGAGGATTTAATGAAGCTTGCTTCCTTAGAAACAGGAACCTACGCATACTCTGTTGAGGATTATTTCCAAAGGCCTAAACAATCTTCATTCAGGTTTTCTCCGAATGGAGCCTATTTAGCCTATCGAGAAAAAGATGATAAGGGCAAAAATCACATTTATGTGAAGAATACAGGGACAGATGAAATAAAAATGGCAGTTGAAGAAACGGACGAATTAATTCGAGGATTTGCATGGGCAAACAATGAACGTCTAGTATATGCTCAAGATACAGGGGGCGATGAAAATTATCACTTATTTGCAGCCAATATTGATGGGTCAAATAAAAAGGATTTAACTCCGTATGATGGGGTACGTACAGAATTAAATGATCGATTAACAGAGCAAGATGACTATATGATTGTCGAACTCAATAAAGATAACCCACAAATTTTTGAGCCCTACAAAATCAACATCAACACTGGTGAATTAGAGAAGTTATATGAGAATACAGATTTAGCTAATCCGATTTCAGGTTATTCGTTCGATAAAGAAGGAAAATTAAGAGCTTTCAGTCAACAGCAAAATGGGACAGAATATGTGTTATTTTACCGAACTGAAGAAAATGGCGAATTTGAAGAAGTAAAACGGACGATCTGGAAGGATAGCTACTACATTATTGGCTTTGACTATGCAGGCGATAATCCACACGCGGCATATATGATCTCCAATCTAGACAATGACACAAATGAAATCATTCTTTTCGACCTAAAAGAAAAGAAAACGATTAAAAAGATTTATAGCAATGATCGATATGATGTAGGGGGGATGAGTCGATCGAAAAAACGAGGATATGAGATTGATTACTACTATTATACAGGAGTCAAAAATGAAACTGTACCAGTAAGTCCAACATTTACGAAGATATATAATCAATGCGCTGAAAAGTTTGATGGGCATCAATTTTACTTTACCAGCAAAACAAAAGAGGAGGATAAATATTTGATCTACGTAGAAAGTGATCGATTATATGGGACGTACTACATGTACGATGCGATTAAAAACGAGTTTAAGTTAATCCTTGATTTGATGCCGCAACTAAAGCCAGATGATATGGCAGAGATGCGACCTGTTAAGTTTACTTCTCGAGATGGATTAGAAATTGAAGGTTACGTAACAATCCCAAATGAAGCAAAGCAAGGTAAAAAAGTACCTGTGATCGTCTCATGGAGGTCCTTATGGT
>JAHDBE010000356.1 GCA_020630555.1 Saprospiraceae bacterium | reverse complement strand
AGAAAGTTATGGTCAGAGAGAGCAACTAACATCTTCTTTAGAAAAAAACTGAATTATAACACTGGTGATGAAGTGTACATTATTCGCCCTAATCAAAGACGGTTTTGGTCAGAATCTATGGCTTTAGATGATGCTCATGATTTAATCATTCAAATATTAAACGAAAACTAATGTCTAATGAGTCTTGATAAACGTAAAAAAATTAAAAGGAAATTTGAAAATAGATGCCAAAAGCTAATTGTAATGGCTTATCAAACAGCGTTAGAAAAAAAAATTATACAGCTTGATTGGAATGAAAACGATATAACTCTTGAGTTACATCGTTACATAGAAGTTAATCCTTTAAAACGTAAATGGCGAATAACTACTAGTAGAGAATATCATTTATTTAAAAATGATGTAAAAAAAGAAAAAGGGTTTGCAGATAAATTACCTAGAATAGACTTGAGATTAGTAACATGGAGTCGTTCAAATGAACTAGATTATTTTATGGAAGCAAAAAATTTAGAACAAGATAGTTCTGCTTTAAAACGAAGATATATAAAAACAGGAATTGATAATTTTACTTCAAAAAAATATGAAAATGGTTGTTTAGTAGGATATTTACTATCAGGCAATCTTAAATTAACGATTGATGGGATTAATTCTTTATTAATAAAAGATGAAAGAAGTAGTGAAGTATTAATAGTCAAGCCCTCAAAAATATATGAGAATTATTATGAATCACAACATAAGGAGATAGGCATTCTGAAACATTTAATGTTTGATTTTACAGAAAAAGAATAGTCTAATAATTTCTATTCCAACCAATCTCCCTTGATATTTCCAGCAAAAAAAACTAAATTACCCAATCGTCTTTTATCATTAACCTAATTTTAATCAATTACCTAAAGTCAATGAATCAACCAACTGAAACCCTCATCGCCCCACCCATTGCTAAACAAATTCCCAAAGTACTAAGTCATCATGAAGATGAACGTATAGATTCTTATTACTGGCTTCGAGATAAAGAAGATGAAGCCGTTATTGAGCATCTGAAAGCAGAAAATACCTACACCAAATCCATGTTGAAACACACCGAACCTTTGCAAGAGGTCTTGTTTCACGAAATTAAAAGCCGAATTAAGGAAACAGATATGTCTGTACCTTATCAACGAGATGACTATTTTTATTATGCACGTATGGAAGAAGGGAAAAATTACCCTTTTTACTGTCGAAAAAAAGGAAGTGTAGAAGCGGAAGAAGAAGTGATGTTAAATGTAAATGAGTTAGCAGAAGGACACAGCTACTACACCATTTCGCAGTACAGCATCAGTGCCAATCAGCAAATTATGGCTTATGGCGTGGATTTAAAAGGAGATAGAAAATCTACCGTTTATTTTAAAGATTTGCGAACAGGGGAATTGTTGGAAGATAGCTTAACAGACATTGCACAATTTACGTGGGCAAATGACGATAGGCACTTTTTCTATACGACCTATGATGATGCGATGCGAACCAATAAAGTTTATCGACATGTTTTAGGTACACCTATTGAGGATGATGTGCTTATTTTTGAGGAAAATGACGTAACCTTTGATGCTTATGTTTCACGGACTTTATCTAAGGAATACATCTTCATCGGAACATATAGCAAAACAGCTACCGAAATTTGGTTCATTCCTACCCATTCGCCTACAACTGCCCCTCAGTTGGTACAAAAACGCAGCCCCAAACACGAATACCATGTTTATCAGTATGACGATAAATTTTATTTGCTCACCAATCACAATGCCCAAAATTTTAAATTGATGGAAACGCCTATCAGCAGTCCATCACAAGAAAATTGGACGGAGGTGATTCCACATAGAAAAGATGTATTGTTAGATGACCTTAAAATTTTTAAGGATTATTTGGTTTTGGTAGAGTTCAAAGACGGTTTGCCACACATTCGCATTAAATCGTGGGCAGGTGATAGAGATGATTATCTACCTTTTAAAGATCCGACCTATATTGCTGATTTACGACACAATTATAACTTTGATACGGAATGGTTGCGTTTCAATTATGAATCGTTGACACGCCCTGATTCGGTGTATCATTTCAATATGAAAACGAAGGAATTGGTACTCCTAAAACGGCAGGAAGTACTAGGAGATTTTGACCCTAAAAACTATGTTTCGGAGCGCATTTATGCAGAGGCTGCCGATGGTAAAAAAATTCCGATTTCCTTGGTATATAGAAAAGGCATCGAAAAAAATGGGGAAAATCCAACCTATTTAACTGCCTATGGAGCTTACGGCATTAATTACGAACCTTACTTTTCTTCTATTCGATTGAGTTTTTTGGATAGGGGGATGGTGTATGCGATTGCCCACATTAGAGGCGGGCAAGAATTGGGCAGAGCTTGGTATGAAGATGGAAAATTTTTAAACAAAAAAAATAGTTTTACCGATTTTATCAGTTGTAGTGAACACCTCATTAAAACAGCTTATACAAAGCAACAAAAGTTGGTTATTCAAGGCGGAAGTGCAGGCGGTTTACTCATGGGGGCAGTCATGAATTTACGCCCCGATTTATTCAAGGGAATTATCGCCCAAGTGCCTTTTGTAGATGTATTAACCACTATGTTGGAT
>JAHDBE010000355.1 GCA_020630555.1 Saprospiraceae bacterium | reverse complement strand
TATCTGCAGGATACGCATTTCTTCGCACTTTTCCTTAACTTTATGGGAGTGAACATATGCCAATAATTCTATCTTTTATTTCCATCGACTTATAGTCATCCTCGTTAAGAATTGTGCAAATATAGGAGAGCATTATCTTTGTGGTTACCACACTACAAATCCTATGCTCTCCCTCAATCTCAGTCAAGCCGAAATAGAAGCTGTAAATATCGAAAGAAAAACTCATAAACACCATAGTACTAGACATTTTTGTAAATAAGGTGATTTCGCGGATTGTATATTGAAATAAGGAAACGCAAAAAGTCAATGAATCGACCAAGGTGAATTGTGATATTCGACAATCCCTCCCTGAAAATTGATACGGCAGGTCGGGCATCCCCGTCGGCAAACTTGATTTGTCGGATTGACTTTTCTGTTTTCGCTGCACACCTGATAGTAAGGGCATAAGCCAAACACACAATCAGAAACATAAAATCCTCTTTTCCGTCCTTAAGATTCATTTCCTCAAGATTGAATCCGTTCGTTTTAAGATGTCTGAACAAACATTCTATCCGCCACCGTTTCACATATTGGTCGACCGTTTTCCTTACCGGCCGCCCCTTTGTCAGGAATATGATGACCCGGTCTTCCCTGTTCGTTTTTTTCGGGTTCGGAATCATGGAAATGAAATAATGGCGGCCGTCCAGTTCGATACGTTTGCGACAAAGCTTTCTCCCCGACGCACAGGCATCGTACATCGCCTGATAGGATTTGCCGGGCAACCCGTCCACAACTTCATAATAATCCGGAAAACGCAGACGTATGACGAATCCGATATCCTTGTCGTACAGGTATTTGAACCATTCTTTACCGATGTATTCCCGATCGGCCAAAAGGGTCATCCCGCCCAGGTCGAACAATCCGACCACCTCATCCATCATCGATTTCCTTTCCTGTTGGCTCGAGCTTCCGAGTTTGCCCAACTGACGCCAATATATGGGGATGGCTACCGGACCGGCAAGCACGCTGAGCACCATGAACTGATACTTTTCGCCGCCCCGTTTCCAACTCGTACCGTCCAATAGCAGATGGGTAAAACGCATCCGTCTGAGAAAATGGAAAATCAGCCGACGTACCGCTTTGTGATAAGCCTTATTCTCCGACCAGCTATCCATAAACCGTGTCAGGCGGCGATAATGGCTCGCAGGTTTCGTTTCGTGATTGCCCAGAACCATTCCGATGTAATCTTTCAGCTTCCAAAGATTCACTGTCCGTCCTAAAAGGATAATCTGTGTGAGAAGAAAAAGATTTTTTGACGAATCAAGACCGTATTTGTGATATATGGTCGTAAATTTACGGAGGTGCTGAGTGGACATCTTATTTGATTTGTAGTGAACTCAAATTTATGTCTTACTCCGCACTTTTTCTAAAATGTCTAGTACTGTGATGTTAACCAAGTCCTTGAAAATGCAGATGTAAGAATAACTATAAAGTCAGAGATGGAAGCATGTTCTTCGTGTGCGAATGTTATGAATAATTTTAATAGTGCAAACCCAAATCCAGTAACGTTTTCGGGCGGAACTAAGTATTACGAATAATTTAGAAAAATGGAAAATAATTTTAGTCTTTTTTTAAGAAAAACAAAAAATCGCTTATTAGAAGAATATCAAATTAAAGATATTCCAACTATCGATTATAGCAATAAAGAACTATCAACAGTTGAAGAAAATTTAAAAATTGACTTCAATCTATACATAAGATTTTATTTTTATTATTTCGGGAAGGGTTTTAAAGGTAAAAATATAAACCTAAATAAATCATTATTCAATCTAGAAACCACTATCTACGCAGGTTCAATAGCAAAAAACAAAGAACTGATTTCTAGAATAAAGAAGATAAAAAAAGTAGGTGGATGGTATGATAAAGAAATATCGTTTAATAATTCAGAAATCTTGTTTTTAAAATATGATGAAACAAGCTCATCTCATACTTTCATCGACAACAAAGAGAGTAATCCAATTATATATACATATTGGGAAGGAGATGAGATAACGAGTGACAATTATACAATTACTACAACTCTTCGAGATGCTATATTTTGGGAAACTTGCATTTTCAACAATATACTAGCAAACGAAAATAAAATCACTTCTTTTTATAGAAATCTATTTACTACAAAGCCCAATATAAAAAACTACTTAATTACCTTGAGATACAAATTTAACACCAAAGAACTAGAGGTCGAAATTAAACATAATAAGATAAAGGATTTTTTCGAATATGAAAAAACATTTATTCGTTTTATTGAAAATCAATTAGATAAAAAAAGTTTACTTTAATATTGTGAATCTTAAATAAAACTAGATATTTTAAATCTTCTCAAAAGACTATAAAACTAATGTTTTCAACCTTCCCATCTACTCCCAAGCACAACAAAGCATATTGATTTCAAGTCAGAGATTTTAATAACACCTTAGAGTTACTTAAATTATCCACTTCTTTTTACTATTTTGGGAATCAAACTTTCCTATGCCCACATCCCTCTACCTCACAGAAAAAGACATCTCCGAAAAAATCGGAAGAAAAATCGGCTCTCCCATCAGGATGGCGAATTTGGAATATTTGGGTATTAATACGG